>CAYSOC010000059.1:12637-34680 GCA_964432445.1 uncultured Anaerolineaceae bacterium | reverse complement strand
TAACCGGAATAACCATGACAGACGACCTTATTTTCTCATTGCAGGAAGTCCGACACGCAGCACTCCCACCGGGAACGCAAATTCTTGCTGGCGCGGAAAAATTGCACGCCCCGGTACGTTGGGCAATGGTCGTCTCCGGGAGTGTCAGCCTGCCATTTCTGGAAGGCAACGAACTCCTGTTGGTATATCCAACCAACCTCGCTGAAAGCTGGCTCGAAGAGGCAATGAACGCAGGCGCAGCCGGGATCATCGTGCCAGAAGCGATCCCTCCGGTAGCGCTAACAGCGGCACAGTTGAATAATTTTCCGGTGCTGCTGCTTCCGGCAGGCAGTCAACTCCGCGAAGTTGAGCGATCTATCCTGACGATTTTACTAAATCAGCGCGTCGATCTGGAGCGGCGTAGCGTTGGCATTTATCAGCAGTTGATGCGGATGGCGTCCGATACTGCCGACCTGAACGCCATTGTGCATGAGCTTTCGCGGATGGTGGATAAGGCCGTGATTTTGCAAGATAAGCGGCTCAAGATACGCGAACATTCGCTCATACCAGGTCTTGCCGGGGTCTTTGAATCGCTTGAAAAAGAGATCGAAGATAAAGACAGTCTGCCTTCGGCATTTCAGGATCGCCACAAACTGCCATTGAGTACCACGCCGACCATCTTGCAGGAATTGAACGAAGGCGGCCTATCACGGTTGATCACGCCTGTCGTCACGCAGGGGATCGGACGCGGCTATCTCTCCTTTCTGGCATCGAATGGCGAATTCAGCGAACTGGATACACTGGTGTTGCAACACGCGGCGGTTATCTGCGCGATGGAGATGGCACGCGCCAAAGCGATCAGTGAGACAGAGAAGCGGCTGCGCGGCGATTTTCTGGATACGCTTATTCTCGGCAACGTGAGCGACACCGAAGCAGTGGTCGAAGGGGATCGCTATGGTCACGATATGACCGTGCCACACGTTGCCCTGATCGTCCAGTGGCAGGGAACGCAGCATCCTAGCGTTCGACGCCTCGAAACACTGGTAAACGGTCTGCTACCACGTCACCCGAACGCTATCATTTCCCGTCTGCGTGAAAATGAAGTCCGCATGTTTTACAAAGTCGAAGGGGTGAATCCGATTCAGTCGGCGCGCGAACTTGCTGACGAGTTGGTGAAGGATTCCAAAACTGAATACCCCCATGCAAGGCTGGCAATCGGGATCGGTAGCCTTGCGACGAAGGCTAGCCTGTGGCGCGGCAGCTATCGGGAAGCGATGCAGGCGGTAGACCTGGCGCACAAACTCAAGGCTGATACACCGCTATTCATTGGTGATCTGGGGATTTATATGTTCCTCTCGCACCCGGATTACAAAGAGGATTTGATCCTGTTGCGTGATTCAACTATCGGTAATCTGATCCGTTACGAGGAGCGGCAGCGCGCGGATTTGCTTCAGACGTTAAATGCCTTTTTCGAGGAACATGGCAACCATACCGCCACTGCCGACGCGCTTAATGTTCACCGCAATACGCTCACCTATCGCATGAACCGTATCACGGAGATCACCGGGCTGGATTTAAACCAACCCGATGTGCGGTTGGCGGTACACCTTGCCTTGAAGATACACCGCTTGTTCGGGAACGAATAGGGGTTATTTTTCCAGAATGGCGGCGTAAAACTCCAGATCGACGCCTTCGCGGTCTGCTTCGATGATGTAATCGGAAGGCAGTTCCAAAAATTGCGCCAGCGGAATGAGTCCGTCTTTGCTGAGTTGCCAGGGGTTGCCGACTTCGCGCGATTCTTCCACTGTATAGAAGCGATAATCGCCGCCCGCCTGCGTGAGTATCCCAACAAACTGCGACATTTTTTCGGTCATGAGCGCCGGGTTTTTGGTTTCATAGTTGGTATAGATTTTCGATCCAGCATCTGCCCAATCATACAGACCACGCATAATCTCTGTGAGTTCGCTCGGCGCGAAAAACACTGAAAGCCCACTCAGACCAAATGCGACCCGACGTATATTTCCAAGAAATTCGCTGATTTCCTGCAATGCCAGCACATTACTCGCCTCCCGCACATCTCCTTGCAGATAAAGCGCATTAGGATAATTCGCCAGCATCCGCTTTCCTTCCGCAACGACATAGGGATCAATATCTACATAGATCACTTTGGCATTCGGGAGAATCGCGTGGATATGGCTATCACTTGGCAGGCCAGAGCCGAAATCCACAAAGTGGGTCAGCCCTTCATTCGAGAGCTTGACCGCTGCCTTTTGCAGATAGGCACGCAGCATCTCCAGCCATTTGGGAACAGACGGAACAAGCGAAACCATAAAATCAGCCGCCCCGCGATCTGCCGGGAAGTGAAACGAACCACCGGATAAATAATCATAGATGCGCGAAGCGGCGGGAATTTCGGGGTTTAACGTCGAATCGGTCACAGAGCTACCTTCCTGATGTTATAGGACACAAACTATAGTGAAGATGGCTTTTTGGTGCAACCAAAACAGCTTATCCCGCAAGACGATTGCAAAAATTTGATGGTTCACCAGGATCGCTCTGCTTGCGTTATGGATAAAGCTACTTTCACAGGACTCAAAGTAGAATAGCGCCTTATCAAAGCGTCTCTGCGGTAACGCAATTATTCTGGATAAAACCTCATGACTTCGGTTACAACCTACGAACAGGATTTGATAGCCTGGCACGAAAAGATGGAAACATCGCTACGCAGCGAAAACGGTTGGCTCAGTCTGGCAGGGTTATTCTGGCTGCATGAAGGGGATAACACAATAGGAAGCGCTCCAGAGTGCGAAATCCTCCTGCCCGAACACAGCGTACCAGCCAGCCTCGGCACGATCAGTTTTCAGCGGGAAAATATCACCTTGCGAACATCGGTTGATGTGACGATTGATGGCAATCCTGCGCGCGAAGCGATATTGAACGAGGATGTGGCAGAAGATGGACCAACCAGAGTCGCCATCGGCAGTGTTCGGTTTTACGTCATCAAACGCGCCGATCAGTATGGTGTGCGTGTCATTGATCAGGAGAACCCTGCCCTCAAAACGTTCAAGGGTCGGCAGTGGTTTGCTATCGATCCCGCGTTTCATGTTGAAGCGAAGTTCATGCCCCATGAAACCGTTCGCACCTTATCGGTAATAAATTCTGTCGGGCTGACAGTGCCAATGGAAAACCCCGGTGTTGTCCAGTTTGAATTGTCTGGTCAAACATTGCAATTGGAAGCCTTCGATTCTGATCCCGGCGAATTGTGGTTCATCTTCAAGGATCAAACCAATGGAACCGCGACCTATGGTGCAGGGCGTTTTCTGGTCGCCCCTGTGAGTGCGGATGGTGTCGTCGACCTCGATTTCAATAAATCCTATAGCCCGCCGTGTGCATTTACTGCGTTTGCGACCTGCCCCTTTGCACCGCGTGAAAATCATCTGCCGATTCGGATAGAGGCAGGGGAGCGCCTGTAGTCTGGCGGTATGCGCTGCTCGAAATGCGACCCTTGCCAGCGTGCAGAGGTCGTACTATAATCGGAAATAGTTTGGGAGATAGTTTAACCGGCAGAACAGCGGACTTTGGATCCGTTAGCCCAGGTTCGAATCCTGGTCTCCCAGCCTGAATACCATCGGGTAATTCCATAATCCGTTCCAGTTGGAGCGGATTTTTTGTTGCCAGATCGCCGGGGCGGACATCTGATCAGGCCAACCATATCGTGATGGCGCCGACGTTGTGCCTGGGTAGCCGGGCGTAATGCTGGATAGTTTTCAGATCGAAGAATACAAGCAGGCCGGTAACGATAAAAACATCGTTACCAACCCCGCTATTTTCGGTAGCGAACATTTTGAAGGTATCCGGTCAGGAACCCCTGCGCAACGTCCGTTTTTAGTAATGATCGGGCGCAGAGATTCAGCGTCGTTTTTTGCGAATCCTGTAATGTCCCGCATTTATCGCCTGTTTAACTGACATTCAACAAACATTCAACAATGTATCATATTCTCGCATATGAGGGCTGTCTTAAGCGACAGAACACCTGGAAGGAGAGACGATTATGAATTGTCCTGTGTGTAGCACAGAATTGAAAATAGCCGAACGCATGGGGATCGAGATAGACCACTGCCCAAAATGCCGGGGAATCTGGCTGGATCGTGGTGAACTCGACAAAATCATTGAACGTTCTGCTGAAGGTTTAGTAACACAAGCCCCGCTACCGCCACGCGATAGCTACCCGCCACGCAAACCGGATTGGGACGATGACGATGATCGGCGGCGCTATGGTGAGCAGCCGTATAAGAAGAAAAGATCGTTCATCGAAGATATCTTCGATTTCTGAACGAACCCTGGCGGATTCTCTATAGTTGCGTCTTGCAGAGAGGTGTCATCGGCATTGACACCTTTTCATATCTTGTCCATCCGGGTCAAAACTGGCGGATTTTCATGGTCACAGAAAAACCGTGCCATATTCCGATGTCAATCAGGCTCTTTTGGTAGAACAAGAAACTTTGGATACATAAGCCTGGTTCGAATCCTGATCGCCCGATTCTGATAACCATCATCTTTTTGGGAATCCGCAAACCCCTTGCGGATTTTTCTTATCCACGTTCGCTCACATTATTTATGACAACCCTCGTGACAGATCAGGACGAAGGTCAATACCGCTTTGCTCCGAATGAGTAGACAATGAAGCTAGCAAACGGTAGCGATCAGTTGTCTGCTATCCGGTTTGCTATCGAATTCGGAGGCGAAGATGGTTACTGCAAAAGCCCCCCTGCATACCAGGCGCGAAAGTCGTCCCGATAGTGCAGCACCTCAACGTTGGGTCTATTTGTTTGATGAACTCCCAAAGGTTGAAGAAATTGTTGGAACAGAGCCGGATGCGGCGCGTGCATTGCTAGGTGGCAAGGGCGCAAATCTGGCAGAGATGACCCGGATCGGTTTGCCTGTGCCGCCGGGATTGATTATTACCACGCAGGCATGTAACGCATATCTTGAACACAATGGCTTCCCGGAAGGGATGTGGGAACAAGCCCTGTCTGCCCTGAAGCAGGTCGAGGAGCGCAGCGGCAGGAAGTTCGGCGACGCAGAAAATCCGCTGCTGGTATCGGTACGTTCCGGGGCAAAGTTCTCCATGCCGGGAATGATGGATACTATCCTGAACCTGGGAATGAATGATGCTGTCGCCGAGGCAATAGTACGTCAGACAAAAGACGAGCGCTTTGTCTATGACTCCTATCGCCGCTTGATCCAGATGTTTGGCAGCGTGGTGATGAACATCAAAGACGAAGCCTTTGAAGACCTGCTCACCACGACAAAATCGCGGCGTGGCGTGACCTCGGATGTACAACTCACGGCAGCCGACTGGAAATTAATTACTACAACTTTTAAACAAATTTATCGTGAAGCTGTCGGGGCGGATTTCCCGGAAAATCCACTTGATCAACTCCGCGCTGCGATAGAAGCCGTGTTCAAGTCGTGGAACGGCAAACGTGCGATTGACTATCGCAATGCGGCGAATATCCCACACAATCTGGGGACAGCCGTCAATGTGCAAGCGATGGTCTTTGGCAACGCGGGCGAAAACTCCGGTACGGGCGTTGCCTTCACACGTAATCCCTCGACAGGTGTTCGTACTATGTTTGGTGACTACCTGATGAATGCACAGGGCGAAGATGTGGTAGCAGGTATTCGGACGCCAACGCCAATTGAAAAACTGGCGCAGGAGCAACCGGAAATCTACAAGCAATTCGTGAACATCACCGACAAGCTGGAAAAGCATTACCGCGATATGCAGGATGTGGAATTCACTATCGAGCGCGGCAAACTGTGGATGCTCCAGACCCGTAACGGCAAGCGCACAGCACGCGCCGCGATTCGGATCGCAGTGGAGATGGCTGAAGATGGTTTGATCAGCAAACAGGAAGCCATCATGCGCGTCACGCCGGAGCAGGTCACGCAATTGATGCACCCGCAGTTCGACCCGGATGAAAAAGACAGCGCCAAACGCGCTGGTCAGCGCCTCGCCAAAGGCGTGAATGCTTCACCGGGAGCGGCTGTCGGTGTGGTCGCCTTCGACGCTGACCTTGCCGAAAAATGGGGCAAGGCCAAGAAATCCGTGATTATGGTACGCCCGGAAACCAAACCGGATGATGTACACGGAATGCTGGCCTCGAAAGGCATCCTTACCAGTCACGGCGGCGCAACCAGCCATGCGGCAGTCGTCGCGCGGCAGTTCGGTGTGCCGTGTGTCTGCGGCGCGGAAGACCTCGATATTGACCTGAAGAACCGTCAGATTCGTGTAGACGGCAAGGTGATTCAGGAAGGTGAAATCATCTCTATAGATGGTTCCACTGGCGAAGTATTCTTTGGTTCGATCAAGCGTGTCGAGCCGGACTTCTCCAAAGAACTCCTGTTGCAGAAGTTACTCGGCTGGGCCGATGAATTCCGGCGGCTGGATGTCTATGCCAACGCCGATTATCCACAGGATGCACGACGGGCGCGCGAATATGGCGCACGCGGCATCGGCCTATGTCGTACCGAGCATATGTTCTTCCAGGAGGAGCGTCTGGCAATCGTCCAGGCGATGATCCTCGCCGAACCGGGGAGCGCGGAAGAACAGCGCGAACTGGATAAACTGCTACCATTCCAGCACGACGATTTCTATGGAATCCTGCGTGCGATGGAAGGTTTGCCCGTCATTATCCGTCTGCTCGACCCGCCGCTGCATGAATTTATGCCCGAACACGAAGGGCTGGCACTCAAGGCCGCTGGCTTGCGGTTGATGGGAGACCGTCCAAACGAACTGGCGCGTGTGGAGCATCTGCTCAAGGCTGTCGAAAATCTGCGCGAATTTAACCCGATGCTGGGACTGCGTGGTACGAGGCTGGGCATCATCCGTCCGGCGATCACCGAAATGCAGGTACGCGCGCTGTTCGAGGCGGCCTGCCAACTCAAGAGCGAAGGGATCGAAGTCTATCCAGAAGTTATGGTCGCGGTCACTAATCACGCTAACGAAGTCCTCCAGATGCGCAACCTGATTAACAAGGTCGCAGAGGATGTCATGGCGCGGATGGGGCAGCGCGTCGCCTACAAAGTTGGAACGATGATTGAACTGCCACGCGCGGCGATCATTGCCGACCAGATGGCGCAATATGCAGAGTTCTTCTCGTTCGGGACAAACGATCTGACCCAAACCACGTTTGGTATCAGTCGTGATGATGCCGAAGGAAAGTTCCTGCTGGATTATGTCGAACGCGGAATTTTGCCGGAAAACCCCTTCCAGGTATTGGATAGGGATGGCGTTGGCTATCTGATTTCGATGGGTGTTCGCAAGGGTCGGGAAGTACGCCCCGGCATGGAAATCGGAATCTGTGGTGAACATGGCGGCGACCCGCGCAGCATCGCACTTTGTCACGAAATCGGGCTGGACTATGTAAGTTGCTCACCGTTCCGCGTACCGATTGCACGCCTGGCGGCTGCACGCGCCGCCCTCGCCGAAAACAACAAATAACAGAGGTGTATTCATGTCACGTTGGATGCCGCTATATAGCAGCCGCCTATGCTCCGCAGAACAGGCCATTCAGAGTATCCGGGATGGAAACCGCGTCTTTATGACCGGGAACTGTTCTGTCCCGAAAGTGCTGCTACAGGCAATGTCGGCTTGCTCTGCCAGCAACATTGAAGTGATACAGGTCTTGACGATGGGCGATGATGCGTATGTCCGCCCGGAGATGCAGCGGCGTCTCCGCGTCAATACGATGTTCATCTCTGAAAATGTGCGCAGTGCGGTCAACGAAGGACGCGCCGACTTTACTCCGATTTTCCTCTCGGAAATACCGGGATTGTTCCGGCGCGAAATGCCGCTCGACGTGGCATTGATACACGTTTCGCCGCCCGATGAACATGGCTACTGTTCCTTCGGGATCGAAGTCGGCGTCACGAAAACGGCTGCCGAAGTCGCCAAAATCGTGATTGCCGAAGTCAATCCGCAGATGCCGCGCACATTGGGTGATAGCTTTATCCATGTCAGCAAACTGACGCATATTGTGGAAGTTGATTATGCGCTGCCGGAAGTGCAAAAGAGCAGCCCTTCGGCAGTCCAACAGGCGATTGGAAAGAATGTCGCCTCGCTGATCGAGGATGGCAGCACCATCCAGACCGGAATCGGCGGCATTCCCAACGCGGTACTGGATTATCTGGCAGACAAGCGCAATCTCGGCATTCACACCGAGTTGTTCTCCGATGGCGTGATCGATCTGGTCGAGCGCGGGATTATCACCAATGAGGCCAAATCGTATCATGCGGGCAAGATGATTGCCGGGTTCGTCCTCGGCACACAACGCCTGTACGACTTCATTCATGACAATCCGATTGTCGAACTGCACCCGACAGAATACGTCAATGATCCGTTCCGTATTGCGCGCAATGACCGCATGGTAGCAATTAACTCTGCCATCGAAGTTGACCTGACTGGTCAGGTCTGCGCGGATAGTATCGGAAATAAATTTTACAGCGGTGTCGGCGGGCAGGTGGATTTTATCCGGGGTGCTGCGTACTCCAAGCGTGGCAAGCCGATTATCGCCCTGCCTTCGACCACCAAAAACGATACGGTCAGTCGTATCAATGGGTTGTTACGCCCCGGCGCAGGGGTGACGACTTCCCGAAACGATGTCCATTATGTGGTGACGGAATACGGCGTCGCGTACCTGCATGGCAAAACCATTCGGGAACGTACACAAGCACTGATCAATATTGCACATCCGAATTTCCGTGAATCTCTGGACAGACAGGCGCACGAACTGGGCTATCTGCACACAATGTACGCTTTGTCTGGCGTTGGAAAGTGAATTAACCCGGTAGACCCGGCGCTGAAGCACCGGGCTATGAACCAGAGATCGATTGTGGAAGATGATGACTGTGATTGATCTATAAATGCTCGCTAGTTTCCAAGCTATGGAGTGATTGATCAACCCGAAGGTGGCGCATATGCCAATGTATCATTGCTCATAGTCCGGTGCTTCAGCGCCGGGTTCTATGGGGGTGATGTTCTTCTCATGTCTTTATAATAGGGAGGTTGTTTTATCATGCTGCCTGGAATGCCTGTTCCTCACCCGGAGGATAAACGCTGGAGACTCGTTGTGGGTACGATGCGTCGGCATGGTTTCGCACCGACAGCCTTGATCGAAACGCTCCATACCGTGCAAAGCGCATTCGGTTATCTGGATATGGAAGCCTTGCGCTTTGTTGCCGATAACCTGCAAATTCCTCCGAGCCGCGTCTTCGGCGTTGCCACTTTCTATAACCTGTTCATTCTGAAGCCGCCTGGTGTCCATAACTGTGTAGTCTGTCTGGGAACAGCCTGTTATATCAAAGGCAGCGCCCAGGTTCTGGAAGGAATCTCGGAGGCCTATCACATTGCGCCCGGAGAGACGACACCCGACAAGCAGGTATCGCTACTGGTTGCGCGCTGTCTCGGTACATGCGGGATTGCCCCGGTTGCGACTTTTGATGGGGAAGTCGCGGGGCATATCACGCCGGAAGAGGCGACGGCAAAAATCGCGGCATGGACAGAACGGGAAACCTCGTCATGAATATTGAGGAACTCCACCAAATCGCAGAAACGGAACAGACACGGCAGACCCAATGCAAGCACCGTTTGTTTGTATGTACAGGTACAGCTTGCCTTTCGGCACGTAGTGATCAAGTCATGCAGGCTTTTGAAGATGTAGATTCGCAGGACTGGGAGATTGTGCGCGGCGGCTGTCAGGGTTTGTGTGCCAACGGCCCGATGGTTGTGGTTGAATCGGAAAACAACAGGCCGCGCATCTATCAGCACGTCCAGCCACAGGACGCCCCGGAAATCCTCTCCACGCCCGTCGATCAACCGATCCCGCGTCTGCTGGATACCACTACCGATTCCTTTTTTGAACATCAGGCGCGCGTGGTACTTGACCTTGCTGGACGTGTCGATCCCGAAAGCATCGAGGCGTATATTGCAGCAGGCGGGTATTCTGCTCTGCTGAAAGCATTGAACGAGATGACGCCTGCACAGGTGTTGGATGAAATTTCGCGCAGCGGCCTGCGTGGACGTGGCGGCGCGGGCTATCCTGTCGGGTTGAAGTGGAATACTGTTGCCAAAGAGCGCAACGAACACAAGTATATTATTTGCAATGGCGACGAAGGCGATCCCGGCGCATTCATGGATCGCAGCGTAATGGAGGATTACCCACACCGGATCATCGAAGGTATGGCAATCGCGGCCTACGCGGTTGGCGCGGACAATGGCTATCTATATGTCCGTGCGGAATATCCGCTGGCGGTGAAACGATTGCAACTGGCGATCCGACAGGCACAGAAACACGGATTGCTTGGCGATTACATCAGCGGAATACCATTCAGCTTCCATCTGGAAGTGCGTGTGGGCGCGGGCGCGTTTGTCTGCGGCGAAGAAACCGCCCTGATTGCCTCCATCGAAGGGGGGCGGGGTGTCCCCCGTCCGCGCCCGCCCTACCCGGCGGCATGTGGTTTATTCGGTCTGCCGACCCTGATCAACAACGTAGAGACTTTTGCCAATGTTGCGCGCATCATCGAACATGGCGGCGAATGGTTCGCCCACACCGGCACAGAAAAAAGCAAGGGTACAAAAATCTTTGCGCTGACAGGCAGGATCAATCATCCCGGCCTGATCGAAGTGCCGATGGGGATCACGCTCCATGACATTATTTATGACATTGGCGGCGGTATCCCGGACAATCGCGCTTTTAAAGCTGTGCAGACGGGTGGCCCCGGCGGTGGTTGTATCCCGGCAGAACTACTGAATATCAGCGTTGATTACGAATCACTCAAACAAGCTGGCTCGATGATGGGTTCGGGCGGCATGATCGTCATGGACGAAACGTCGTGCATGGTAGATGTAGCCAAATATTTCATGGAATTTTGCATGACCGAATCCTGTGGTAAGTGTATCCCCTGCCGGGTCGGGACAGCGCAGATGTATAACCTCCTCAGCAAAATCA
The DNA here is from genome assembly GCA_964432445.1 of uncultured Anaerolineaceae bacterium. Taxonomy (GTDB): domain Bacteria; phylum Chloroflexota; class Anaerolineae; order Aggregatilineales; family UBA2796; genus JBBRMW01. Next base: position 23,689 of record CAYSOC010000059.1, on the reverse strand, counting down.
CGCGCGGGGATGCGACGCTTGATGACCTGGCAATGCTGGAAAAACTGTGTGATGTCGTTCAGTCTACGAGTCTGTGCGGACTGGGACAGGGCGCACCCAACCCTGTCCTCAGTACATTGAAATATTTCCGGGATGAATACCTCGCCCACATTGTCGAAAAGCGTTGTCCGGCGGGTGTTTGCCGGATGCACGCAGGAGAGAACTAAATGGCGAACGTAGTAACCCTGACCATTAACGGGCAGGACGTGAGCGGACACGACGATGAAACCATTCTGGAAGTGGCGCAGGCTCACAAAATTTTCATCCCGACCATATGCCATCTGGATGGACTTAGCGACATAGGTGCGTGCCGTATGTGCCTTGTCGAAGTCAAAGGCAGCAATAAACTGTTGCCTGCGTGCATGACCAAATTGCAGGAAGGCATGGAAGTACAGGTTGATACCCCACGCCTGATCGAATATCGCAAAACGATTGTGCAGATGCTTTTCGCAGAAGGCAATCATATCTGCTCTGTTTGTGTCTCCAATGGTCATTGCGAACTGCAAAACATGGCACAGGCGATGGAAGTTGATCATATCGACCTGGCTTATCACAACCCCCGGCGCGAAGTAGACGCGACTCACCCCCTGTTTACGCTGGATAACAACCGCTGTATTTTGTGTACCCGCTGTGTCCGTGTCTGCGACGAAATCGAAGGCGCGCATACGTGGGATGTGATGGGGCGCGGCGTGCGTTCACAGGTGATTACCGATATGAATCAACCCTGGGGAACGTCGCCCACCTGTACCAGTTGTGGCAAATGCGTACAGGTCTGCCCAACCGGGGCGCTTGTCAGTAAGGGTCACGCTGTCGCGGAAATGACCAAACGTAATGATTTTCTTCCCTACCTGATGCGTATACGGGGAATCAAAAAATGAGCGACCTAACCCCTGTCACAAAGAAACGATTGGCGACGGTCTGGCTCGATGGCTGTTCCGGTTGTCATATGTCTTTCCTCGATCTGGATGATCGGCTGCTCAACCTTTCCAGCGCGATTGAACTGGTCTATAGCCCGCTGGTGGATCGCAAGGATTTCCCGGATGAGGTGGATGTAACGCTGGTCGAAGGCTCGGTCAGCAGCGAAGAAGACCTGCACAAGATTAAGCGAGTGCGCGAACATACTAAAATTCTGGTCTCGCTTGGCGATTGCGCCGTAACAGGTAACGTTCCCAGTCTGCGTAATCCAATAGGCCCGGATGCAGTGATCAAACGCGCCTATCTGGAAAGCGATTTGTTGCACCCTGCTACTCCAACCCAAAATATCCCTCCGCTGCTGCCTGTAGTGCGCCCGATCCACGCCGTCGTCAAGGTTGATCTCTACATTCCAGGGTGTCCACCTGCGGCGGGGATCATCGAATATGCCTTGCTGGAACTGCTGGCGGGGCGCACGCCGGATTTACATAAACTGACACGGTTCGGAAAGTGAGGGAGGCACTATGGGACGCCAGATCGTCATCGATCCCGTAACGCGGATCGAAGGCCACTCTAAAATCACGATTCATCTGGACGACGCCGGAAAAGTTCAGGACGCCCAGTTCCATGTAACGCAATTACGCGGCTTCGAGAAATTTGCCGAAGGTCGCCCTTTCCATGAAATGCCATCGCTGATGGCGCGCATCTGCGGGATATGCCCCGTGAGCCATCTAATCGCTTCTGCCAAAGCTTGTGACGCGCTCATGTCTGTCACTATTCCGCGCACAGCGAACGAACTGCGCCGGATCATGAATCTCGCGCAAATCATCCAGTCGCACGCGCTGAGTTTCTTTTATCTTTCTGCGCCAGATTTACTATTGGGGATGGATAGCGATCCACAAAAACGCAACATCTTCGGAGTCGCAGAGATCAATCCGACGCTGGCACGCAACGGGGTACGGATGCGCCAGTTCGGGCAGCAAGTGATCGAACTGCTCGGCGGCAAACGGATTCATCCCGGCTGGGTCGTTCCTGGCGGCGTCAGCGAACCGCTTTCCATCGAAAAGCGGGATGCGATTCTAGCGATGATCCCGGAAGTACGAACGATTGCGCTGCATACACTGACATGGTTCAAGCACACTTTCCAGAACTATAAGGCTGAAATCGAGAGTTTCGCCAACTTCCCGACCTTGTTCATGGGATTGGTCAGGAACGATACCCTGGAAATGTATGATGGGCGACTCATCTTCGGGGATGCCAGCGGCGCAATCATCGGAGATTATGATCCCGCTGATTATCAGAAAGTCATCGCGGAAAATGTCGAGTCGTATTCCTATCTCAAATCGCCCTATTACAAACCGCTGGGTTATCCACAGGGTATCTATCGGGTTGGGCCGCTGGCACGGCTGAATCTGGTTAACCAGTGCCGGACACCGCTGGCAGACGCCGAACTGATCGAGTTTCGGCAGCAGGATCGCAATAGTTCATTTCATTATCACTATGCCCGACTGATCGAAATCCTGTACGGGATCGAGATGATCGAGCGATTGCTCAACGAGCCGGACATTCTGGATACCCATGTCCGCGCCTTTGCCGCTCCAAACGCCCATGAAGGGATCGGCGTCAGCGAAGCACCACGCGGCACATTGATTCATCACTATCAGATCGACGATAACGGGCAGATCACGCGCGCGAACCTGATCATTGCTACCGGGCATAACAATCTGGCGATGAATCGCGGCGTCCTGCAAACAGCGCAACGCTTCATCGACGGAACCCATATCACCGATGGGATGCTGAACCGTGTCGAAGCGGTGATCCGCGCCTTCGATCCCTGCCTGAGTTGTTCAACCCATGCGATTGGCAAGATGCCGCTCGAAATTCAGTTGCTTGATCCGGCTGGCACAGTGCTGGATGAGGTCAAACGATAAGGCCATGCGTGTTCTGGTAATCGGTTATGGCAATACGCTGTTTGGCGACGATGGCATCGGCGTTCACGCCGCTGAACAGTTGCAGGAGCGCTTTGCCGGAAACCCGGACGTGGAATTTCAAATCATGCGTCAGCTTTTGCCAGAACTGGTCGAATCGATCAGCCGCGCCGGTGCAATCATCTTCATCGACGCGGCGGTTGGCGAAACACCGGGAGAAATCAACTGTCGGGAGTTGCCAACGCAACAAAATACATCAAATACATTTACCCATTTTACAGATACGCTGACACTACTTGACAACGTTCAATTGATTTATGGTCGGCGTCCCGCTGCGTGGCTATATACCGTCACCGGAGCAAACTTCGGTCTGGGAGATACGCTTTCGCCTGCGGTGATGATAAGCCTGCTGGAACTTCTGGAATTAATCACAATAAGGATCACAGAATGCACGAATATGGAGTAACACGCCGCATCCTCGAAAGCCTGATCGCGCAACTGGAACGCGAAAATGTATCGAAAGTGGTCTCGGTGCGCTTCCGTCGCAGCAGCGTATTTTCCGAAGATGTGCTGCACCAATCATTCGAGGCTTTCCGTCCCGGTACGCCACTGGAACACGCAAAATTGCTCGTGGATGTAGACCTGCACGCCGTAAATTGCCCGATTTGCGGTTTCAACAGCGTGATCGATAGTAGCGATTTGGTCGGGCATCTGTTTGTATGCCCAAAGTGCGCCGCAGTGCAGGAAGTGGATGGTGTCCATGATCTGGAACTGGTGGAAGTCATCGGAGAGATGGACGAACCACAACGTAAGCCAGAGGAGCAAATAAGAATCTGATGATCGAACGCTGGCGTTTCCTGATTCAGGGAGTTGTACAGGGTGTTGGGTTTCGCCCGTTTATCTATCGGCTGGCACTGGAATATGGCCTGTGCGGATGGGTCAATAATTCCGCGCAGGGCGTCACTATCGAAGCCGAGGCCACTCCCAAACAGCTTACCGCATTCAAGACGCAAATCTTGCACCAGAAGCCGCCACATAGCCACATTCACAGCATCACAGTCGAAAAACTGGCGCTCTGCGGTGAGCCGGATTTCAGGATAACGCCAAGCGATTCTGCCGGGCGTCCTTCGGCGCAGATTGTTCCCGATCTCGCTACCTGCCCCGATTGCCAGCGGGAATTATTCGATCCCGCCAATCGTCGTTATCGCTATCCGTTTATCAACTGTACGAACTGCGGTCCGCGCTATAGCATCATCGAAAACCTGCCTTATGATCGCCCTCATACGACGATGCACCGCTTTCGGATGTGTCCCGCCTGTCAGGAAGAATATGACAATCCGCTGGATCGGCGCTTTCATGCACAGCCGAATGCCTGTCCGCGTTGTGGGCCACATCCCGTTTTATGGGATGGGATGGGCGATACGCTTGCAACCGGAGACAGCGCATTGATCACTGCTGCTGTCCTGATCGGCAAGGGGAAAATCATTGCGCTGAAAGGGATTGGCGGCTTTCAACTGCTGGTGGATGCACGCAACGCCGACGCTGTACAACGCCTGCGCGAACGCAAACACCGTCCGCACAAACCACTGGCAGTCATGTTTCCAACCCTTGAAGCCGTGCGCCAATCGTGCATTGTTTCCGATACTGAGGCCGGGTTGCTCCATTCGCCGGAAGCGCCGATTGTATTGCTCCAGCGTCGTAGAGACGATGTGACACTGTGCCTCGACATCGCACCGAATAACGCCAACTGTGGCGCAATGCTTCCCTACTCGCCATTGCATCATTTGCTGATGGCAGAACTGGGATTTCCCATTGTAGCGACCAGTGGCAACCGCTCTGGCGAACCCATTTGTGTTGATGAATGCGAGGCATTGGAAGACCTCGCCGGGATTGCCGATTATTTTCTGGTGCATGATCGCCCGATTGCACGCGCTGTCGATGATTCTGTCGTGCGTGTGATGGCAGGTACGCCCTGCGTATTGCGGCGGGCGCGTGGTTATGCCCCACTGCCGATGGAGTTTTCTGGAGAATTTCCGCGATTGCTGGCAACGGGTAGTCAACTCAAAAACACCATCGCCCTGAGCATGGAACACCGTATCTTGCTCAGTCAGCACATCGGCGATCTGGAAAACGTGAAAACGATTGACAGCTTCCAGAACACCATCAGCGATCTGAGCCGATGCTATGACCATCGCCCGGAAGCGATTGTCTGTGACCTCCATCCCGATTATTACACAACCCGCGCCGCCGAAATGCTGGCAGAAAATTATGACATTCCCCTGATCCATGTACAGCACCATTACGCCCACGCGCTGGCATGTATGGCAGAACATCATTTGCAGGGATCGGCGCTGGCTGTCGTCTGGGATGGAACGGGATATGGTACAGACGGAACAATCTGGGGGGGTGAATTTTTGCGACTCACTGAAGGTATATCCGGCTTTGAACGTGCCGCATGGCTGCATCCGTTCCATCTGCCCGGTGGCGATCAGGCTGTCCGTGAACCGCGTCGTTCCGCGCTGGGGTTACTATATGAGATATATGGAAACAATACTCCCGATTTACCGGATTTCGATCCCGCTGAACTGACCTTGTTGAAACAGATGCTTGCCAAAGGGATCAACGCGCCCCGAACGTCGAGCATGGGACGATTATTTGATGGTGTCGCAGCATTGCTCGGTGTGTGTTCACGTTCCAGCTTCGAGGGACAAGCCGCGATGCAGCTTGAATCTGTTTGCGACGGCAAAAATACGACTGGATGTTATCCCTTCAATATTACATCCATCACTTCCGACACAGGCGCATTTGGGAGCATCATAGAGTGGGAAGCGATGATCGCTGCCATTCTGGAAGATCGTGCGGCGGGTGTTTCGATTGGCAAGATTGCTGCCACCTTTCATAACACGCTGATCGAGATTATTGCCGCTGTCGCAACGCGCAATCATATTGAACAGGTACTCCTGAGTGGCGGTTGTTTCCAGAATAAACGATTGCTGGAAGGCGTGATTGAACGTTTGACCAAAGATGGCTTTCATGTTTATTGGCCTCAGAGCGTCCCGATGAATGACGGTGGTATCGCCTTCGGGCAAATCGCGGCGGTCTGGCGGGAAGGAATCGAGCATGTGTCTGGCAGTACCGGGAAAGATCATCAGTATCAATGACAGTTCCGACCTGATGCGATCTGGCAAGGTCAATTTTGGCGGCATCCTTAAGGAAGTCAGTCTGGCCTATGTACCAGAAGCCCAAATTGGCGACTATGTGCTGGTACACGTCGGGTTTGCCATCAGTATCGTGGATGAGACGGAAGCACAGCGCGTTTTTGAATATCTGAAACAAATGGATGAATTGGCGGGAGAAATCCCTGATGCGTGAACCGCATTGTCTTACATGCGATGGCAATGAAGCAATTGCACGAGTGATCGGCCTCAGCCAGGTATGACTGCGTTGGCATTCTGGCACGTTCAGTATATATCGACAGAGGTACGTCATGAAGTATATTGATGAATATCGGGATGCCGAAGCTGCAAAACATTTCGCCGACGCCATCCGTCGAATCACGACGCGCACATGGATACTGATGGAAGTTTGCGGAGGTCAGACTCACGCTATCGTCAAATTCGGGATCGATGAACTCCTGCCGCCAGAAATAACACTTCTGCATGGACCAGGCTGCCCGGTCTGTGTCACGCCCGTTGAACAAATCGACAAGGCCACCGAAATTGCGATGGAACCCGATGTGATTTTCACTTCCTTTGGCGATATGCTGCGCGTTCCCGGCACAAAGCGCGATCTGCTTTCATGCAAGGCGGCAGGCGCGGATGTGCGGATGGTCTACTCTCCGCTGGATGCGCTCAAACTGGCGCAGACCAACCCGGATAAGCAGGTAGTATTCTTCGCTGTCGGGTTTGAGACAACCGCCCCGGCTAACGCCATGTCGGTATATATGGCACAGAAGCAGGGAATCACCAATTATTCTGTCCTCGTCTCGCATGTTCTCGTACCGCCTGCTATCGAAGCGATCCTGTCTTCTCCCGGAAATCAGGTGCAGGCGTTCCTCGCAGCGGGGCATGTTTGCACCGTTGTTGGCTATCGGGAATATGAACCGCTGGCGGCGAAATATCGTATTCCATTCGTCGTGACCGGGTTTGAACCGGTAGACATCCTGCAAGGGGTGTATATGGCGGTCAAACAATTGGAAGAAGGATGTTTCGAGGTTGAAAATCAATATGCACGCTGCGTGCGCCGCACCGGGAACGAATCGGCACAGCGGATCATTCAGCAGGTGTTTACCGTGATCCCTCGCAAATGGCGCGGCATCGGGACAATCCCGGACAGCGGGCTGGGCTTGACAAGCGCCTATACCGATTTTGATGCCGAACGGCGTTTCGGGCTGACCGAATATACCGCTGAAGAATCCGGCGAATGCCTCAGCGGACAGGTGTTGCAGGGTGTGAAAAAACCGCAGCAATGCCCCGCATTCGGGACGCGCTGTACACCGGAACATCCACTTGGGGCAACGATGGTTTCCTCCGAGGGGGCGTGCGCCGCCTACTATCGCTATCGACGCGCAGAAACGAGGCCATAATGCAGGAAATCTCATTCACCTGTCCGATTCCTATTTCCGATTATCCCGCAGTGTTGCTGGCACATGGTGGCGGTGGCAGGCTGACCCATCAACTGATCGAGCGTATGTTTGTTTCCGCCTTTCAAAACAGCCTGCTTGAAACCCGTCATGATGGAGCGATACTACCTGTGCAATCCGGTAGACTGGCTTTTACCACAGATTCGTATGTTGTGAAGCCACTGTTTTTTCCCGGTGGGGATATTGGCAAGCTGGCGATCACAGGGACAGTCAACGACCTGGCGATGTGTGGCGCGCGTCCGCTCTGGTTGAGCGCTGGCTTTATCATCGAAGAGGGTTTGCCGATGGAAACACTCTGGCAGGTTGTGCAATCCATGCAGCAAACGGCGCAAAGTGCAGGCGTGCAGGTCGTGACGGGCGATACCAAAGTTGTTGATCGTGGCAAAGGAGATCAACTGTATATCAACACGTCTGGTGTCGGAATACTTTCATATAACATTAATGTCGCGCCACAATATATCCAGCCGGGAGACGCGATTTTGCTCAGTGGCGATATTGGTCGGCACGGCATGGCTATCATGGCAGTCCGTGAAGGGTTAGCTTTCGAGAGCGTGATTGAGAGCGACTGCGCCCCATTGACAGGATTGGTGTTCAGTCTGCTGGATGCCGGAATCGAAATTCACTGTATGCGCGACCTGACACGCGGCGGGCTTGCCAGCGCTGCCGTCGAAATCGCACAAGCCGGCGGGTTACAACTGCAACTGCGTGAAAATGCGATTCCAGTACGTGAAGATGTGCGCGGCGCGTGCGAAATCCTCGGACTCGATCCACTCTATGTAGCGAACGAGGGGCGGTTCATAGCCTTTGTAGCTTCAACTGATGCTGAACGCGCACTGGAGATCGTTCGGAAACAGCCGAATGGAGAGACTGCCGCGTTGATTGGGCGGGTATGTGATCAGACTAATGGTATGGTGATGATAGAAAGCACTATCGGTACAAACCGCATTGTAGAGATGTTCAGCGGAGAACAACTTCCCCGTATCTGCTGAGTGGGCAAGAGATGAATACGTCGGCGCTGATGGATATTGATCAACCGCCTCGTTGATTTTTGCCCGTAAAAATTCTCATTTATGGATTTGAGTAGAAATCGAAACAGATAACGGATTTATTGTGTGAAAGCAACCTGCCAAAAACCTGAAACATTTCGGGTGCATTGATTTAACCAATCCTCAGAATTGCCTGCGCTGCCTCCATCTTTCGGGAATTGGATGACAACTCACATTGCTGTAAAATGTGGATACGACTTGCTCACTTGTTGAGAGAGCATAATTTATCAAAAGCATTAACCTATGAATATAGTAGCACTGACGGGGGGCGTGGGCGGTGCGCGCTTTGCCGATGGACTAGCCGCAATCCTTCCGCCGGGTTCAATGACAGTGATTGTCAACACGGGTGACGATTTTCACCGTTATGGTTTAGCGATCTCCCCCGATCTGGATACGGTCATGTATAACCTCGCCGGGTTGTCCCATCCGGTCAATGGCTGGGGCTTGGAAGGCGATAGCCAGCAGATGCTCTCTATGATGCGCCGCTATGGGGATGATGCGTGGTTCGGCCTTGCAGATAAGGACCTGGCGACGCACCTGCTGCGTACCCAATGGTTACACTCCGGTTCGACGCTGACACAGGTCACACACAAACTTTCCGAGGCGCTCGGTGTTACTAATACTATACTTCCAATGAGTGATGCCCCTGCGCCAACGTTGGTCGATACTGTAGAGCATGGCATATTGCCGTTTCAGGAATATTTTGTGCGCTATGGCTGGCAACCTACCGTAAAACAGGTGCAGGTGGCGCGTGGTGTACCAGGTACGGAACAGGCAAAAAAAGCGCTCAATACAGCAGACATGATTATCATTTGCCCATCGAACCCGGTTCTCTCTATTCTGCCTATTCTGGAAGTGGAAGGTTATCGCCCACTGATAGAAAATCGGCGTGGGCCGTGTATTGTTATCAGTCCTTTGATACAAGGGCAGGCCGTGAAAGGGCCAGCCGCCAAACTCATGATTGAGATAGGATTGGAAGCATCGGCACAAGGGATTTGGGATTATTATAGAAATGTGGCTGATGGAATTGTTATCGACAGCGCCGACAGCGTGACCGGAGTCCGTGCGCTCAAAACCGATATTCTCATGCGCGATGTAGCAGATCGCGCGCGACTCGCCAAAGAGGTTGTCGAATGGACGTTGGGCTGGAATCAATAAAGCAGTGGGCAATTCTGCCCGTAAAACCCTTTAAGCAAGCCAAAAGCAGATTAAGCGAGGTACTTTCGCCGGAAGAACGCGAAACGTTGGCACTTAGCCTCTTTCAGCGCAGCGTTGGCCTGCTCACATCGATCAAACAATTTTATGGCGTGCTGGTGATCAGCCGCGATACCGAAGCGCTCAAACTGGCGCGTAACTGCGGCGCACACACCTTGATGGAAACCGGGCAACCGGAACTTAATCACGCGCTGCGACGTGCCTCCGAAACAGTGATGGCACTCGGCGCATCAGGTGTTTTCATCATGCCCGCCGATTTACCTTTCGTCACTGCCGAAGATATTGAGCAAATGTTGTATCTGGGGCGTTTCCGGCATTCTGCCGTGATCGCACCGGATGGCAGACGTGATGGCACAAATAGTATGTATCTCACCCCGCCGAACCTGATCCCGCTTTCCTATGGTGTTGGCAGCTTTGCGCGCCATGTGGCGCTGGCCGAAGGCGCTGGTGCAAAGGTACTGATTTATGAATCGCCGCGCCTTGCGCTGGATATTGATACGCCGGCTGATCTGGAACTTTATCAGACATCGCAAGCCGAGCCGCGATAGCCGCTGGAACACAACAACATCGGTATAGGTGATATAATCCCGCACACTTTGCGGGATTTTTCTTTTTTATACGGAGATTTACAATCATGCCGGATCGTGTAGCGTTATACCTTCAGGATGCCCATTCCCTGCAAGAAGCGATCAATTATGTTCAGTATGCAGAGGCCGCCGGATTTGAAGCGGTCTGGCAGGCCGAATCGCGCCTTGTCCGCGATGCCATTGTCCCGATGGCTGCCTTCGCCGCGACCACCAAAAAGATCAAGGTTGGTTCGGGCGTTATCAATAACTGGACGCGCAACGTTTCCCTGATTGCGTCCAGCTTCCTGACCCTCGATGACCTCGCGCCGGATCGGGTTATGCTTGGCATCGGTGCGTGGTGGGACCCGCTGGCAAAAAATGTCGGGATTAACCGCACCAAGCCGTTGCTTGCCATGCGCGAATGTATCAACGTCACACGCGATTTGCTGGCGATGAAGAACGTCACCTATCATGGCGAGTTTGTGAACGTCAACGGGATCGAACTGGATATTGTGCATGGACGCCGCGAACCGCGTAACGTCCCGATCTATATTGGCGCAACCGGGATGAAGATGATGGCGCTGGCGGGCGAAATTGCAGATGGCGTGTTGTTGAACTATCTTGTCTCGCCCTCCTATAACAACGAAGCACTGGCGGCACTCGAAGAAGGCGCGAAGGTTTCCGGGCGCAAAATCGACAACATT
>CAYSOC010000059.1:0-12627 GCA_964432445.1 uncultured Anaerolineaceae bacterium | reverse complement strand
AGCGTCGGTGGATCGGGATCGCAAAAAGGCGCTCGATGGCGCGCGTAAACTTGTTACTCAATATCTGGGTCAGCAACCGCACATCATGAAGGCCAGCGGCGTCAGTCAGGAATTGTTGAATGAGATTTCACAGGTGTTAACATGGCCTGCAACGGAAGAACAAATCGAACAGGCGATGGCGCTTGTCCCCGATGATGTGGTGCAACTGATTACTGCATCCGGTACGCCCGAAGAAGTGCGCGCCAAAGTCCGTGAATACGTCGCCAATGGTTGTACTTGCCCTGTGCTGTATCCGCTTGGGGACGATGTGAAACTGATGATCGATACGTTTGCGAACGGCTACAGCGCGTAGTCGGATCGATTAATAGCTGATAGTGGCCTCTGGACCAGCGATACAAGTATCGTCAGAGTCATACATTGGGTGTTGGGCTAGGCGGTGGCTCGATGATAGGGATACTGCCAAGATTACCGGTAACATTCACCAGACTGCCCTGCACCCATCCGCGTCCACCTGTCTCAAGCGGGAAATTGATCACCAACCAATCGAGACTTGCGTTGACACCGATTACCTGCACAATATTTGTCTGTTTCAGAGTCCCGATACGGTAATAGTTCGTACCAGGACCAGAACGCACATTGAGAAGTGAGCTTTTTGGTTGTGCAACGACTTTTTCTAACGTTGGGACAGGGGTATACGTCAGTGCAGAAGGCGTTGACGTTGGAAATTTATGGGTAGGAGTTGGTACACCTTCGCAAACACCCATAGCTTCCAGATGCTTTGTCTGACCAATAAGAGGCGCAAAATAATCTACTTCAGCAGCCGAATTGACTGGATATTCACCGAGGTTAATCGTTCCTCCCGCCGGAACGGGATTTGGGGATTTATCAGAAATATTTGAACCATCTGGACGTGTTATTTTCCATGTAAATGAACCTGCACCTGTGGAAAATTGCGGATTTGGGCCGTTGGTAACGCTAAAGACAACGGTAGGTGTGTTGGTGCAGACGACATTCAAGATGAAGAATGGATCACCACTTATCGCAAGACCACCAATTTCCCGCGTTGGGGTACGAGTTGCCGTAGCTGTGCTGGATGGAGCAACCGTTGAGGGGATAGGCGTAGCAGTCGGCAGAATAGCTGTCGCAGTTGGCGGATGGCTCGTCGGTGTTGAAGCAGAAGTAGCTGTTGCCGCTAGCGCCACCGCCGTTGTCGCAGTTATAGATGGAGTACCACCGAACAAACCCGGTGCTGCTGCGATCATTAAACCAATAAACACAACAGCTATCAGCGCCCCGACTCCCGGAAACACGGGCGAAAGGGTACGAGGTCGCAACACCTGTTGTTGCTTGCGGGCATCGTCCGCAATATTTTTCAGGACAGTGGGATGATCAACTAACCGTTGATACAGTTCAGCCGCTTTGCCGCGATAAGGTCGATTTTCCGCTAGTTCTGCGATGTCATAAATCAAACTTTTCTGTTCGTCATGGCTCAGGTTGGCTGCATCCAGCCGTTTGAGGATTTCATCGTATAGGCGTGCTTCATCGGGAATAGGGACGGGTGGAGGTGCGGGTACAGGTTCGGGCAACGGATTAGCTGATGGCAGACGGGCGATGCTCCCTGCCAGACTCATAGTTTGGCTGCGGGTACGACCTTCATAGGCGACAAATTGAATCTGACGCAGTTCGGCAGGAAGATCGCTCAGGCGTTTGGATTTTTTGATAATGACTGGAAGAATTCTTTTTTTCAGTGCGCTGGCATAACGATATTCGCGCTGGCAAGGGATAGAATCGAGCGCCGCATCGGACAGCGCAAACACAAACAAATCACAGGCCTCAAGCTGGGTCAGGATGTTATCCCACCAGAGTTGACCACCCTGTTTGCTCAGTTCTCTATCAAACCAGACCTCATGCCCCAGTTCGTCAAGGTCTTCCGCAAGTTTGGAAACCAGCGCTCGGTCTGTACTGCGATAACTGATAAAAACTTTCATAAAGAAAAACTACCCACTGCACCTGCCAGCCCTCTTAAAGATAGCGTGACAATCCAGAAAAACCAACAGTTAGTGGGAGATGCTATTTTTTCGCCCAAACATTTATTTCTAAACCGGACGTGGTGGAAGCAAGCCTGTTGGACGACGAATCCGTGTGACTGCTGTACCGAACACTTCAGTTTGCAGTTCGTTCAGTTTATTCGCCGTTTTGAGCGTCAGATCGCGCCGACCCAAAAAGATCGCCAGCAGTTCGATCAGGCGCTGGGTATCTTCGCCCTCTTCGATCAAATCTTCCAGATCGCGTGCAGCAGCCTTCTGTTCGTCTGGCGTCATCACTTCCAGATGCAGCCGACTGGTCAGCACGGCGATCCGGTCAAACGGCGTTTGTGGTTCTGCTGGCAAGGGGCGCGGCAGCGGAAACGCAGGCGGGAGGTTTGCCAACGTTGCCTTGAGCGATTTCAGTTGCGGGATAGAGTGCTTGCGATAATCCACCATCTGGAGAGCCTGCAAATCCAAAGGTAGATAGGCGATAGATACATCCTCGCTGATGATGATGGGAACGATACGTTTGTTCAAACGCATCGCATAATCCAACTCAAGCTGACAAGGTTTGGAGCGCAATGAGTGTGCAGAGAGTGCAAACATAAACACATCACACGCACGAATCTCTTGCAAGATACGCTGCCACCAGGGTTGGCCTCCCTGTCGATCCAATTCCTGATCATACCATGCTGTGTGGTTGATCAATTCGAGATGATCGGCAAGCTCTGCGACAAGATCGCGACTGCGGCGACTGTAACTGATGAAGACTTTCATGATTGTCCGCCACTCCACCCAAAAAGGTTTCGTTAGAATTTGGTTTGTATGATTAAATTGTAGCACGCTTCTTATTTTTCCTGATAGGGAAAACAGGCTATCCCATATAACGAATGTATAATGATCCATTACACAATAGAATTGCATAAACATTGTGAGGGTATGGAGAGCGGCGCATTTCATCGGGTTTATGCAATCCTCCCAATCGTTAGCGCCAATTCAAACCAAACTGTGATAAACTATTTATTGTAATGTGTTGATATAAGGGAAACCTTTCACCCATTACAAACAATCGCATAGCAAGCACCTCAGGGCAGAGTGAAAGTCTCTACCGGCGGTAGGATGCAGACGCCACATGGTAACGTATCAAGCCCGCGACCCGTGCAAACGGTGGATTCGGTGAAATTCCGGGGCCGACAGTTATAGTCTGGATGAAAGAGGAGCAAGCAAAATAAGCCTTTTCACAAACTCTCGTGGAAGGTTTGTTAGAGTTTGCGTACAGACGTTACGCGGCAGGTTGTCATTTGTTATACCTGATAACTGCGCGTAAGCTGTGCTTCTGCCCTGGCGTCGATTGATCCAGAAGGTAGAACATGGTAACGTCAGATAACGCGCTCTCCCGCCGAATAATGGTTAACCCCAATGCAGCCCGCCCATCTCGCAGGTGGCTGCGCTGGATTGTGCCGATTTGTACGCTGGCTATTTTGGTGGCATGGCAGGCGTTTGTTCCCGCAGAAGGAGCAATCGCGCTGATATTGCCGCGTCCAGGACAGATTGTGGCACGATTCGGGCAAGTGATCGCCAATGGAACGCTGTTACGAGAAACACTCGTCACGGCACTAGAGATCGCGTTGGGCTTATTATTCGGCGTTGGCAGTGCTTTCGGGCTTGGCTACCTCATCGCCCGCAACCGCACCCTAGAGCAAATCGTTGGGCCATATCTCGTCGCGCTACAGGCGTTGCCTATTGTGGCAATCGCGCCTGCATTGATTCTCTGGCTTGGGCCGGGACTGGCCTCGAACAGCGTCATCTGTGCGTTTATCGTGTTTTTCCCAATGCTGATGAGTACCGTTGTGGGGATAAAGAACATTGACCCCGCCCAACGCGAACTTATGCAATCCTTCGCGGCTTCGCGCTGGCAGGTGTTCCGCCGTCTGGAACTGCCGGGAGCGCTACCAATTTTGATCGGAGGAGCAAAAATCAGCATGATTCTGGCCGTCGCGGGCGCAGTCGTTGCCGAATCCGTCACACCATTGGGCGGGATCGGTAGTTTGCTCTATGCGGCGAGAAGTCGGTATGACTCCGCTTTGGCGTTCGTGAGTGTGATCACGCTCACCATTTTCGCATTGCTGCTCTATGGGCTGGTCAACCTCATGGAACGCCGTTTGCTTGGTTGGAAAAACAGTTGAGGAGTTCCTGAATGAAGCTTGTAAAATCACTGGTGATCGCGCTGACGCTGGTCGCCGTTTCCGTTGTCCCGGCTTTCGCACAGCAACCCCCGGAAAAAGAACTGGAATCGATCAGCTTTTTCGTCGGCTATATCCCGAACGTGCAGTTTGCGCCGCTCTATGTCGCCATCGAAAAGGGATATTTTGCCGAGATGGGGTTTGATGTCAAAGTCGAACACAGCTACAACGAGACCGACGGTGTGACCCGTATCGGCGTCAATCAGTTGCAGTTTGGCATGATCGGCGGGGAACAGGTCATTCTCGCACGGGAAAAAGGCGCACCGCTGGTATATGTTGCCTCGTGGTATCAGAAATTCCCGGTAGGGATTGTCGCCTCTGCACAAAGCGGCATCAAAACCGCAAAGGATTTGGTAGGCAAGAATGTCGGCGTACCGGGCAAGTTTGGCGCAAGCTATATCGGGTTTCAGGCGTTCCTGAATGCCGCCGGGTTGAAGGAAAGCGACCTGAAAAGTGTGCAGGAAATCGGGTTTAATACTGCGCCTGTGATCTGCTCTGGCAAGGTGGATGCCGCTGTTGTCTATACCACCAACGAGCCGCTGCAAATCGAAAAGACCTGCTTCAAGACTACTGTGATCCCTTTCTCCGATAGCACCAATCTGGTATCCAACGGCATCGTCACCAACGAAACCACACTCAAGGATCACCCGACATGGGTACGCGGCATTACGACTGCGTTCCTGCGTGGGCTTGATGAAACCATCAAAGACCCGGATGCCGCCTACGAGATTTGCAAGAAGTATGTAGAGAATCTGGGTGACGATCCGATCCAGAAACAGGTGTTGAAGAACTCAATCGAAATCTGGAAAGCACCGGAAAAAGGCACGCTCGGTCAGATCGACGCGGCACGCTGGAAGCTGACGCAGGATACGCTGGTATCCATGAAGTTGATCGAGAAGCCAATCGATCTCACAAAGGCGTATTCAAACGACTATTTGCCGAAGAACTAGGGAATAGGTCGAATGAAACAAACTACCCCGATCCGATACGCAAATCGGGGTAGTTATCACCGAACCCCGCCGCTAAAGCAGCAGGCTAAACTCAAAAATAGAGTTGCAAACATAAATTTACTCGAAGGTTCGAGGATATTGTCAGTGATAGCTGGAAAGTGATTTCTTCTAAAACTGTGGCATCCTCTTTGGGTTTAGCCCGGTGCTTCAGCGCCGGGTCTGATAAACTAACGGACTATAAACTTCTAACGAGAAAACAGAGATTAATCAGCGCTATATTCAAGCCGTTTTGATCACCATAATCCGGCGTGGAGCAATATCCAAATCATCGGGATCATCATTATATTGCGTTCGGCGCGAACGAATTGGCGTGGTCTTTTTGCCGCGTTTGGGTCTTTCCGATGTACTGCTGATTTTCTTCTGAATGTCTTCCGGGAGCGCGGCATAGTAGCACGCCCTATCCTGATAGGCGTCCGAGAAATCCTTGTTCGGCAGACTCAGGATTCGATGCAGCGGGATCGTCAAAAAGTCATCGTAGATGTGCGTAAATGTGGGGCGTTTGACTGTTTCCAGAATCGCCTTCACGCTTTGCAGGGTTGTCAGTACACAGCCGAGTTCAGACGTTTTCGCTTGCAGCCAGATTTTCATCTGGAGAGGTGTGTCTACATAGTTGTAAAACAAATAAATCGGGATAGCGTGATTGGTAGCGGCGTATTTTTCCAGAATATCATACTGTTTGAGTGGAGGGCTACCACGCCGCCGAACGCTATAGTTTAGCGTTTTATATTTCCCCTCGCTGAGTTTTTTCGCCTGCACCGCATAGCGATACCAACCATCCTTCTCATTTCCGATGAACCACTCCCAGTCTATCCCGATGCGCGTTTCTTCCTTCCTAGGGCATTTCCAGAGAGCGATCTCGCTGCTCCCCTGTGACTTTATATCGAGCAGGTTGACATCGGTGATGGTTTCTTCTGTCGGGGCAATGCCAAGTTCTTTGGCAGCCCGAAGCCTGTTCCATGTACTGAACGCCATATTTTTGAGAATATCGACAGGTGCGGGCATATCTCGCTATTTCTCTCAAATATTTATTGCAGTATACAAC
The DNA here is from genome assembly GCA_964432445.1 of uncultured Anaerolineaceae bacterium. GTDB lineage: Bacteria > Chloroflexota > Anaerolineae > Aggregatilineales > UBA2796 > JBBRMW01. Next base: position 6,305 of record CAYSOC010000059.1, on the reverse strand, counting down.
GGTTTATAATAGAACGTATGATAAACAATACAAAACTATGAACCTGAACGGCTTTTCGGCACATTTTCTACATGAAATCTTCCGTCGGATGATCCTGATCCGCGAATTTGAATTGCGCGCCATCGCGGAACGGGAACGAGGATTAATCCCTGGTTTCATTCATGCATCCATCGGACAGGAAGCAACCGCTGTCGGCGCGTGTATGGCGCTGGATAAAACGGACATGATCACCAGCACCCATCGCGGGCATGGGCATCTCCTGGCAAAAGGCGGCGACCCTGCACGCATGTTGGCAGAACTTGCGGCGCGCACAACGGGCTATTGCGGCGGGCGCGGCGGATCGCTGCACATGACTGATTTAGAAGTTGGCAGCCTCGGCGCAAACGGGATCGTCGCGGGTAGCCTACCGATGGCAACGGGCGCAGCGCTTGCCTTTCAGATGCGCCGCGAATCGTGTGTCGTGCTGGCATTTATGGGCGATGGTGCAACCAACGAAGGGGCATTCCACGAATCGCTGAATATGGCGGGACTCTGGAAACTGCCCGTGATTTTCCTCTGCGAAAACAATTACTATGGACAGAGTACGCCGCAGAATAAACAGGGTGCAATCGCAGAACTCTTCCAGCGTGCCGACAGCTATAACATGCCCGGTATTCGGGTCGATGGCAACGATGTGATTGATGTGTATAACGCCGTGAAGGACGCGATCATTCGCGCGCGTCATCACGAGGGTGCGACATTCATCGAAGCGTTGACCTATCGCTGGCATGGGCATTATGAAGGCGATCCGCAGGTCTATCGTTCTGCCAGTGAGTTGGAGCAATGGAAAGAGCGCGACCCGATTGCACTCATGGGCGCGGCACTCATCAAAGATAATCTGATTGATGAAGAAGGCATCGCAGAAATTCGCGCCGAGGTTCTGGAACAACTGGATCAGGCAGTAGCATTCGCGCAAACCAGCCCACACCCGGAGCCGAGTGATGCACTGGCAGGCGTCTACGTCGATATACACAATGGGAAAGTATTCTGAGATGCGCGAAATAACCTACGGTGAAGCGATTTACGAAGCACTACGCGAGGAAATGGAGCGTGACCCATCGGTATTCATCATGGGCGAAGATGTCGGCAAGTTTGGCGGCGGCTTCGGCGTCACGCGCGATCTGGTCGAACGCTTCGGCGAATACCGGGTGCGGGATACCCCGATCAGTGAAACAGGAATCATCGGCGCGGCAATTGGCGCGGCAATGGTCGGGATGCGTCCGGTAGTCGAGATTATGTTTGGGGATTTTCTCCCCGTTGCCGGGGATCAGGTCGTCAATCAATTGGCGAAAGTGCGTTATATGACAGGCGGCAAAGTGAATGTTCCGGTAGTCATCCGCACGACGACGGGTGCGCCCCTATCGGCGGCAGCGCAGCATTCGCAGAGCGTGGAAAGCTGGTTTATGAATGTTCCCGGCCTGAAAATCGTTACGCCTGCGACCCCTGCCGACGCTAAAGGCTTGCTCAAAACCGCGATTCGCGGGAATGACCCGGTGCTTTTCTTTGAACACAAGCGGCTCTATGATGAAAAGGGCATCGTCCCGGATGGCGAATACCTGACGCCGTTTGGGGTTGCAAACGTAGTGCGTGCTGGAAAAGATGTGACGATCATTGCAATCAGCGGAATGGTGGGTGTTGCGTTGCAAGCCGCCAGGATGCTTGAGCAAGAGGGAATTTCCGCAGAGGTGATCGATCCGCGCACGCTTGTCCCGTTCGATCTGGAAACAATCGTGCAGTCAATTCAGAAGACGTCGCGCGTTGTGATTGTTCACGAGGCGCATAAACGCGCTGGCCCCGGCGCAGAGATCGCGGCGTTGATCGCAGAAGAGGCGCTCGATTGGCTTGACGCGCCCGTGATCCGGGTAGGGGCAAAAAACGCACCGCTGCCTTATGCGCCGGAATTGGAGCAGGCGATCCTGCCCAATGTGAATGATATTATCGCGGCGGTCAGGCGCGTTGTTGCCTAAACAGAATTAAGGGGCTTCAAGAGGAACGATGATGCTAAACGTTGTTCCCTGCCCTGGCGTGCTGCGCACTTCGGCACGCCCGCGATGACGCTCCGCGACAGAACGCACGATTGCCAGCCCTAGGCCTGTCCCGTGTACTTTATCTTTCGTCTCTGGGACGCGATAGAAACGCTCGAATAGACGGGCTTGCCGTTCCAGCGGAATACCGGGGCCATCATCCTGCACTTCCAGATGATATTCTTCATCTGTGCTATAGACTCGCAGGGTGATCTGCCCGTTGTCGTTGCCATATTTGTGGGCGTTGGTGATCAGGTTCATCAATGCCCGCGCCAGCCAATGTTCATTGCCCCATAGTGGCGGGAGATGCCGCGCCATTTCCACTGTGAGCCGCTGATTGCGTCGCGCTACAATCACGCTCATATCGCTGGCAGTGCGCTCGATTAGGTTATAGACATTCACCTTCTCGATGCTGAAATCCAGACCGCTTTCGATCTTTTCCAGATTCAGCAAATCATCGATCAAGTCCTGCATCCGATTGATGCCGCGCAGGGCAATCGAGAAGATTTCATCCTCGGTTTCGGTGGGGTTGCGCCAACCGCGATGCAACATCGTCAACGCACTGAGCGTCGCGCCAAGCGGATTACGCAAATCGTGCGCGGCAGTCTGTACGAATTGCAGGCGTGCGCGTTCTGCTTCCTTGATATGTGTTATATCCTGAAACACGACTACCCAGCCATCTTCGGTGGAATCGTCCACGCCAGAGAGCATTGCCACCCGCGAGACGACAGCCGCAATGAATTTCCCGCTGGGAAGCACTACCTCGAAGCTATACTGACTTCCCGAAAATTCGTTGATCGCCTTTTGCAGACCGTCGCGGACTTCATCCGGGAAAGGGATAGAAAACAATGGCTGACCGATTACGCTCTTTGCCAGCAGACTGAACCACACTTCGGCAGCGCGATTGATCAGGTTCACCGACCCGTGACTATCGGTAGCAACGATGGCGTCGGCAGTGGATTGCAGCACTGCGACCATCTGGCGTTCGGCCTCGCGCGTGGCCTCGAACAGGCGCGCGTTGGAGAGTGCTACGCCGACCTGATCGGCAACAGCTTTCAACAGGTCGATTTCCTGTTCATCGAACTGATACGGGCGATAGCTCATTACGCTCAGAATGCCGATAATCTTTCCGCGTGCGTGCATCGGAGCCATTGCCATTGCCTGTATGCCTTCTTCTGCAACCGAAGGCACAGCCAACCGATTATCATTTCGCAAATCGCCTGTAATCACCACTTCGCCCGTTGTGATGACCAGACCGGATAGACCCGATCCCAGTTTGAGCCGCATCGGACTGGAAACAAAATCCTGCTTCCAACCCCGCTGCGCCCGCAGGATCAATTCACCAGCATGTTCATCGATCAAACTGATGCCGCTGGCATCAACAGGAATCACAGACAAGACCGCATCCATCGCTGTTTCCAGCGCTGCGTTCAAATCCAGCGATTGGCTCACGACTGCCGCAACCCTGTTGAGCGCCGAAAGTTGATCAACCCGGCGCTTGAGTTGTGTAGTCAGTTCCTGTGTGCTTGGCAAGGTATCGACACCCCGCACTTTTGATATTGGTTTCATAGGCTCAGGTGTAGCTAGCGAACGCCCAAACTATATCGCGTTATAAAAAACTTGCTAATATTTGTTAAAATTAACGCAAAGTAAATTACAGGTTCAGCAGATCGAATTGCATTAAATTGTAAAATTGTAGGTGATGGTGAATGCTGGAAATCGTGCATTTCATGCCACCCCCCTGTTTATTTATGGCAAGTCACGCTAGGATTGTGCGCTGGTTTTAAGTTACTATCCCAGCGTGAATCCTGATTATGGAACAACAACGTTCGTCCCCAAACCCTCGTATTTTGCTTGGCCGTCTGACTGGCCTGCTATCGATCATTACAGCCGTTATTGCTGGCTACAATTTCATATTTCCATTTGGATATGATTTTGTTATTCCATATACAGGCGTTCTCTTCATGGGGATTACGCTGGTACTTGTGCTGATTACGGTGCTGTTGCTGCATCCATCGGTAATTCCTTTCATCCGCACAGGCAAAGAAACGCCAGAAGAATGGAATGCGCGCTTTTTCAATATTGCCCGCACGCCGTTCGGGAAAGTGCCATTTAAATGGTATGCCCTTCTGCTCATTATCCCGGCATTGTTCGGCATGTGGATTCTGGGAGATTACGGAAGGCGCTATTATCCGAATTTCCCAATCCAGCCAGAACTGACCAATCATGTACAGATGCTGATTTTCTGGGGTGGTATCCTCGGCCTGATGATTGGGTTTGGCGTATTTGCGGGTTTCAATCTGCGTGTGATACGAACCCTGCCGCGTTTGCAGGTGGCTTTGCTGGGGCTATGTATTCTGGTGGGCTTCGCGGCGCGTGCCTATCGCCTCGGCGATCTTGTCCACATTATGATCGATGAGGATCACTACTATATCGGCACGCTGAACTTGCTGAATAAGCCACTTATGCCGGTGTTCAATCAGATCGGCGGGTTGGCTTCATTGCCCCACTTGCTGCCCTATTTCCAGTTGCCACTGCTGGGTATATTTGGAGCGGGGTTCGACAGTATCCGTATCCCGACGATGGTTTTTGGGGTACTGACCATCCCCGCTGTCTATCTGTTGGGGCGTGCGCTGTTCGATTGGAAACTTGGGATAATCGCGGCGGCATTTCTGGCCGTTTTCCCGCCCCATATTCACTTTAGCCGCCATGTCCTGTTCAATACCCCGGACACATTCTTTGGGACGCTGGCGATTGCGTGTATTGCGCTGGCGCTTCGCTACAACCGCCAGCGCGATTATGTGTTTGCCGGGGTGTGCCTCGGTATGAGTGGATTGTTTTATGAAGGTGGACGCCTGCTCTACCTCGGCGTCACTGTCATTTTTATTGGGTTTTCCATCGTGACCAGACCGCAGATATTGCGCAACTGGCGCGGTTTCCTCATGATGATTATTTGCTTCGGCGCGGTTTCCTTCCCCTATCTATGGGCAATTTCACGCGGCGACGTGTTCTTTACGCCGCGCCTTTCGATGGAAGGGGTACGTCTGCAATATATTATGAAAGACCTTCAGGAAGGTAAACCCGTTCTGGATGTCCTCATGAGACACTGGAGTGATGGAATGCAGTGGACGTTCTATCATATCCTCTATTCGATTGACCGCAGTCAATTCTATTATGGTGGCAAGACAGGGATTCTATATTGGTACATCGTGCCGTTTTTCCTGCTCGGCCTATACTATGTGTTGTTCCGTCTGTTTCGTATCGGGGTCGTGCTGTGGGCGTGGATTGTTGGCGGCATCGTCGGGATTAGCCTTGTGGTGAGTACCGATTGGACGGTGCGTTTCCTTGTCATGTTCCCGGCAATGGCGATTCTGGTGGCTGTTGGACTGCGCTATCTGCTGGAAGACATCTGGCTGCCACGTCTCAACAAGCGCCTGATGTGGGGAATCCTCACAGTGTTGATCGTCCTCGGTGGCAGCTATAACATCTATTACTATTTCACCCAGCATATCCCGTTTTACAATGTGCAGGTGCGTAAGGACATCGACTTTTACGATGCCTTCTACACAATCAGCTTCAAGCCAGATACGAAAATTTACTATCTCGGCGTAGACCCGCCGCGCATCTTCACGCCGCTGCTGGATCATGATATTGAGCTACGCAAGATCAAAATCACCTATGGGATTGTTGGCAAGGCTGAAGATGTAACGCCCGCGTGGTTTGCCAGTCTGGATCGCACTAAACCACTTGCCTTTGCTATCGAGCCTTCTAATCTGGAACTCGCCAAAAAGATCAAGGATTCATTTCCAAATATCGAAGGACCGTTGCCATCTCTGGTAGATACCGTCCCGGCGGATAGACGTTACTTTGTGTTCTGGCTGCCTGCGGTGTCGCCATAGTTCTTTTGGGCGCTTGCATGTTCGTTGGAATTGAGATAGCACTATAGGCTGCAAAAGGTGCAAAACATGCAGATCGCCAATCGTTATCAACTGGAAGAAAAACTCGGTCAGGGCGGGATGGGGGCGGTCTATCGCGCTTTTGACCGCCTGACCGGGAGCGTTGTAGCCCTGAAACGTGTTTTGGGCGATCTGGATACCAGTGGTTTCCAGACCACACCGATCAGCTTCCGGTTGAACCTCTCGCATGAATTTCGCACGCTGGCAGCATTGCGCCACCCACACATCATCAATGTGATGGATTATGGCTTTGATACGGAACGGCAGCCCTTTTTCACGATGGAAC
>CAYSOC010000058.1:14746-35128 GCA_964432445.1 uncultured Anaerolineaceae bacterium | reverse complement strand
AGGAATCCCTTTTTTTTTTTTTTTTTCTGGTATGCAATTCCCCGATCATCCACCACAAAATCGGCTTACGTTCATCAGCCCTTGAAGATAAATTGAAAATGACCGGAATCAGCACTATCGTTTTCCCGTCAACTGCATAACTCCCAACTTTTCGATTTTGGTACATGAACGGCATTTAACATGACTTTTATGAGTGCTTGACAATCAGCGTTAAACTTAAACAGACTTTTTCGGCTCGAAAGGCACAGGAGAATTCAAAATGCAGAAAGTTAAAATTAAACAACTACTCCTGATCGTCGCGCTGCTGGCGATGGCGTTCAGTGCAACAACACAGGCTCCAGCCAGAGCTGCTGTTACGGAAATCAATTTCTATTATCCAACCGCTGTGGGCGGCCCCCTCACCAAAATCATGGACGGTTATGCTGAACAGTTCAACAAGGCGAACCCGGATATCAAGGTGAATGCAGTTTATGCAGGTGGTTACGCAGACATCTACAAAGCCATTGATACGCAGGTCAAAGGCGGCGGCAAGGGGCCGGATGTGGCGATTCTGCTTACCACCGACCTGTACAGTCTGATCGACAATGATTACATCGTTCCTCTCGACGACTACATCAAAGCGGAAAAAGACGGGGATGCGTGGCTGAAGGATTTCTTCCCGGCCTTTATGCTCAACTCACAGGCCTATGACAAGACATGGGGCGCGCCATTCCAGCGCAGTACCCCGGTTCTGTATTACAACAAAGATGCTTTCAAGGAAGTCGGACTCGATCCATCCAAAGGTCCGCAGACATTCGCTGAAATGCGCGAATTTGCCAAAAAGCTGACCAAAGCTGATGGTTCCCGCTGGGGTTTGGAAATTCCTTCGGACGGCTTCCCATACTGGTTATTCCAGGGCTTTGCCATTGCCAACGGTCAGAACCTTGTAGGTGACGCTGCGAACAAGGTGTTCTTCAATACGCCCTCCACTGTCGAAGCTCTGAGCTACTTCCGCGATCTGTCTAAAAAGGATAAGGTCATGCCGGAGGGTGTCATCGTCTGGGGCAACACCCCAACCGATTTTACTGCCGGCAAAGCTGCAATGATTTATCACACGACGGGCAGCCTTACCAACATCCTCAAGAATGCAAAGTTCGATGTTGGTGTTGGATTCCTCCCCGCAGGTACAAAAGGTTTTGGTACGCCGACGGGCGGTGGTAATCTGTATGTCCTCAAGAGCGCCCCGAAGGAAAATCAGGCCGCTGCGTGGAAGTGGATTCAGTTCCTGACCAGCCCGGCAATCCAGGCCGATTGGACAATCAACACAGGTTATATTGCTTCCCGTCAGAGCGCATGGGAACAGGATGCGCTGAAGAAACTCGTAACAACCAATCCACAATATGCTGTTGCGCGTGACCAACTCAAATATGCGAGTAAGGAACTCGCCACGCATCGCGGCGCGGATGTCCAAAAGATCATGGGTGTTGCCGTTCAAAAGGTGATCACGGGCGAACTCGAACCGAAGGTCGCCCTTGACGATGCACAAAAAGCCGCTGAAGACCTGCTCAAAGACTTCACGGACTAGGGTTTCATGTTTGTGAGCCTCTCCCGAAATAGGAGAGGCTGTTTCTATTCAGGCTGTGAACGGAACCTCAGAAACTATGTCCACAACCCTTGAAAATACAACAGCAATCCGGTCATCCATCGAGCCTGCCTCGTGGCATGTCCGTTTCGGGCGATTCATCCTGCCCTACCTGCTCATTCTTCCCACATTCCTGTTTATTTTCTCATTTACCTTGCTGCCTTCAGTCAGCGCGATCATCAACAGTACGATCAAGCCACCGCCAACGGTTCGTCAGCCGCCAACCTTTGTTGGCCTCCAGAACTATGCCGATTTATTTGATCCCAACAAAGAAATTGGTCAGGCTTTCCCGCGAGTTTTTAGCAATACAATTTTTTTTGTCCTGACCACAGTTCCGATCACGATCCTGCTTGCATTCATCCTCGCGCTGGCGCTGAATCGCAAGTTGCGCGCAATTGGTTTGTTTCGGTTTGCATTTTTCTATCCGGTACTGATGCCACTCATTGGTGCAGCCAGTATCTTTTCCTTTCTGTATGCAGATAATATTGGTCTTGCGAATACTGTGCTGCGTTCGATTGGTATCGCGCCGCCGCACTGGATTGGGGATCCGTTCTGGACGCCCTTTGCAGTGGTTATCGTGGCAATCTGGAAGCAAACCGGGTTCTATATGATTCTGTATCTGGCCGGGTTGCAGGCACTTCCCGGCGATGTTTATGAGGCTGCCGACCTGGATGGGGCCAGCGGTTGGCAGAAAATTCGCAGTATCACGATCCCTCTCCTGAGCGGAACAACCGTCTTTGTGCTAACCAGCGCGGCAGCCAATGCTTTCCAGTTTGTCGATCAACTCTATGCACTGGGCGAAGGTTCGCCTGCCGAGCGCAGTAACCTGATGCTCTACTATATTTTCCAGAAGTATAACGAGACAGCGAACCGGGGCTATGTCAACGCGATCACCGTTATTTTGCTGGTGATCCTGCTGTGCTTCACGATTTTCAACCTGCGTGTGCTGGAGAGTCGAGCCTATTATGAAAACTAGATTGACCACTCGTGAGCGCTGGCTTGGTCGTATTGGCACGTTCATTCTTTTCGCTGTGGCGTTGTTCTGGCTGATCCCTCTCATCTGGACGGTTCTGGTGAGCCTGCGACCACCAGATGAGTCCATTGTGCAGGGAAATATCTTTTTCGGTTCGCGCCTGACTCTGGAAAACTTCGAGGAAGCCTTTCGTGTAGTCAATTGGGGAACACAATACATCGCAACACTGATCTTTGTTTTTGGCGTCCTCGCTGTGCAGCTTGTCACGATTACTCTGGCAGGTTATGCCTTTGCCCGGATGCAGTTCCGGGGGCGTTCGCTTCTTTTTATTCTAATTCTGGTTCAGTTGATGATCCCGTCGGCGGTACTGCTTGTACCTAATTTTACGACCATTCGGGCATTAAATCTGTACGATACAAAACTGGCGCTGATGCTGCCCTATTTCGGATCAGCTTTCGGTACTTTTCTGATGCGGCAAACATTCCGGCAGGTTCCTCTGGATTTGGAAGATGCGGCACGCATTGACGGATGTGCATGGTGGGGCATTCTACGTAACGTCTATCTACCATCCTCAATACCGACATTGGTTGCGTTCAGTCTAGTTTCGATCAGTGCGCGCTGGAACGAATTTTTATGGCCGCTGATGATCACGCAAAGCAAAGATAATCGTGTACTCACGGTTGGACTAGGACAGGTGATCCGTACCAATGAGGTTGGGGCGCTATTCGGTCAGACAATGGCGGCTGTGCTGATTGTGATCTCTACGCTGTTGATTCTGTTCATAATTTTCCAGCGCCAGTTTATCAATAGTTTCCTGCGCTCCGGGTTGAAATAGAGGATGCGCCAGCGCCTTCGAGATATTGTCCGTCGTACCGGGGTGTATATCGTCCGCAAAAATGAGACACCGCTGGAAGATAAAGAGTGACGATACACACAGGTGGATTATGATTCTGAACTAGCGGCCATCTGTTGACCAGTGGACTTTATCTTTATGCACAGGCTGGAAGTGGGTAACACCATAGGTCGCAACGATGGCAATCAAATCGAGGTTGGTATGGTTGCGTGGCGCGGATGTAATCGTTGTTACCGTGCCATCCTTCTACTTGATGTCCAAATCACCGTTCCAGTAAACTTTCATGTCGATGGCTTACCGGGATGTATGGCGGGAACGTAGTGCCGGAGCAACCTCCATGTCGGTTATTCCAAACCTGACAACTATCTCCCACGCGGCTTTTTCCGATGCTTTCTGATCTCCATGCCACCGCTCAATACACCACCCAATGTTCAAAATATGTATTCAAACGGACACGTTCCATAAATCGGGTGAACTACAATTACAATGGTACAAAACCACTCAGGCATGAACATCATGTATCAAGCGAAAGACAACGATATTTTGCGCGACTTGCGACAGGACACCATGACACAGGTTGCCGTGATTGCAGGGTTGACAGCATGGCTGAGTCTACTGCTGAGTGGGCTGTTCATGCCGATCACACCCATCAGTGCTGTACCATTGTGGTTGGTGTTTGAGGGGGTGTGGTACTGCTATCTGGTTCAAACGGTACAGTTTGCGGTTGAGCATCTACGCTTTTCTGACCGGGATGGGTGTCTGCAATACCCTGGTCGTGATCGTCTTTTCAGCGCCGGTGTTGCTCTATCTATCGCTAACCATTCCTATCGTGGCGAGTATCCTGCTGCGTCACCGCGAAGCGCTGGCAATTACGGCTATGCTGTCGCTGGCAATGCTGATCATAGCGAATACGAATCCGTTGTTCCGGGGCAGTCTTCAACCGCTGTTATTACTCTGGTGGTTGCTGCTATTCGTTGGCTTTGTCGCCTTTGATAGCCTGTATCGGGCGCTGCAAATGGTGTTGGACTATCAAGCCTACGCCATCGCGCAGATGCACGAAGCGCGTGACCATCGCGCGCAACTGATGCAACTCACTCATGCCTTGCAGGAAGCCCAACAACATCTTGAAAAGAGCAACATTCAGCTTCGCCACATTAGCCGCGCAGCAGAAGAAGCACGGCAGCTCAAAGCCGAGTTTGCCGCCAGCGTAAGACACGAACTGCGCACGCCCATCAACCTGATTGTGGGCTTTGCGGAGATGATCATGGCGGGTTCACGCTCGTATAATGAAGCCCTGCCCTCGGCTTATTGGCGCGACATCAACACGATCTATCGCAATGCCCGTCACCTGCGAGGATTGATCAACGATGTGCTGGATATTTCACAGATCGAAGTGGGGCGGATGGCAGTAGTCAAGGAAGATACCAGCCCGCGCGAGGTGATCCTCGAAGCCGCTGCGCTGATGCGCGATAGCATCGCTCATAAAGGCTTGCGCTTCGAGGTTGAAATTCCCGAAGACCTGCCCAACGCCTGGATTGATCGGTTGCAGATTCGGCAAGTAATTTTGAATCTGCTGGGTAATGCGCTTCGGTTTACTGATAGCGGACGGATCAGCATTCGCGCCTTTGTACAGACCGATTCGCTCTATCTATGTAACCAGCGGTGCAAGTTGAGATAGTCACGAAAATGGGACAAACTTTCGGTAACAACACCAAAGTTGAGCCAAATCATGACTACCGAAGAGATTATCATCCGAATATTCTGTGCTGTCGATGACCAAGTGGGAGGAGTGAGCAAAGTGCCACAAGCCAAACTCTATCCGAGTGAGGTCGTCACTATCGGTGTTTTGTTTGCGCTCAAAGGAGGCCACTTTCGAGCGTTTTATCGGTGGCTGAAGCGGGATTACGACGCCTTGTTGGGTGGGTTGCCAGACCGCACCACCATTGCTCGAAACACCGAGTGTCTTGAATGTGGTGGACAGCTATCCCGTTGAGTTGCTATTCCCAATTCGTGCGGCACGCAGTAAGCACCAGATTGGCAAAAAAGGAAGAGACAAGGGCAGATTGTCGATTGGCATGAAATTGTGTTGGGTACTCAACACCTATGGACAGCTCATCGGCTGGTCGTATGCCACTATGAACCGCTTCGATACCGCCTTTCATGGCCTGGTGAGTGCCTTCAAGGAGGAAGCGATTATCCTCGCTGACCTCGGTTTTCGTGCTAAAAAAGACAATCCTGAGAACCTCAAACTCTGTCGCAAAGGCACCTGGAATGAGCGCATGGTCATTGAAACCGTCTTTTCCCTACTCACAGTGGTGTGTCACGCCAAAAAGATGTTTCATCGTCGTCTGCCACACCTCGAAGCTCGCTTTGCTTACACTGCCGCCATGTTCAACGTGCTGCTCAACCTATCCCGTCACCATGCCCAAGCTGACCCTTTCAAGGTCAGCATTGCTCAATTTTCGCTTTAACGACTTTCACCACTGGTTAGATACACATCCGATTTAGTGAGTCAAGACAATGGCGGAAACTCGACAACTGAATTGTCTCAACGCCAATTCAATTCCATACCACGCTGGTTTTATTCTACTGTGACAGATTTGGCGAGGTTGCGCGGTTGATCAACGTCACAGCCGCGTCGAACCGCAATAAAATAAGCCAATAGCTGCAACGGCACTACCGCTACCAGTGGACTGAGCAAGCGTGGCACTTCCGGCACTTCAATCACATAATCAGCTTTGGTATGAATAAATTCATCGCCCGCTGTTGCCAGTGCGATCACAACTGCGCCACGCGCCTTTGCCTGTTCGATCTGGCTGATCATTTTGTCGTAGACGGAATCGCGGAGCGCAATTGCCAACACAGGCATTTGTTCGTCTATCAACGCAATCGGACCGTGTTTCATCTCCCCGGCTGGATACCCTTCGGCGTGAATATAGCTGATTTCCTTGAGTTTGAGCGCACCTTCCAGCGCGATTGGATAGTTAATCCCGCGCCCCAGATACAGGAAGTTTGTGTAGTGGTGCAGTGTATCTGCCAACGCTTCGATTTGCGGCGCTTGATCCAGAACATGCCCGATCAAATCGGGCAGACGAGCGATGTTTTGCGCATGTTCCCTTAATTGCTCAGGGGTTAGCACTCCACGTAACTCACCGAGATATAGTGCCAATAGGTATTGATCGATGATGCTGGTGGTAAACGCTTTGGTGGAGGCGACTCCGATTTCTAGCCCAGCTTGCATTGTGATATATCCATCGGAAACGCGCATAGCCTGCGAACCAATGGCGTTGACAATAGTCCAGAGTCGCGCATTTTTGCCTCTTGCCTCTTCCATTGCTGCGAGGGTATCCACCGTTTCGCCGCTTTGGGTGATCGAGAGTACAACGCTGTTTTTATCCAGAATCGGATCACGATAGCGAAACTCGCTGCCATAATCGACTTCCACAGGCAACCGCGCCAGTTCTTCAATCAGGAATTTCCCGACAAGGCCAGAATAGGCGCTAGTTCCACAGGCAACCGTAATTAACCGATTGAGTGCTTTTGCTTCTTTTTCCGAGATACTGAGTTCCAGCAGGCGCACTTGTCCGGTAGCGAAATCAATTCGCCCGCCGATGGTGTCGGTCAATGCGCGTGGTTGCTCGAAGATTTCCTTTTGCATGAAGTGACGATATTCCCCGCGTGCCGCGCTTATCGGATCGTAGGGAATGGTGTGTGCAGAGATGCGCGCAATTTTTCCATCCAGGGTCTGGACGACTGCCCCGGTGCGGGTTATTGTCGCCATCTGGTGCGATTCGAGAAATCCTATTTGCCGGGTATATTCCAGAATTGCCGGAATATCCGACGCGATATACATCTCATTTTCGCCATATCCGATAGCGACACCGCCTGCGTTGCCGATGCGTACCGCGACCAGACGATCCGGTTGCTGCGCCGACATGATTACGATGGCGTGCGCGCCCTTGAGCAATTCACAGGTATGGCGTGTGGCTTCGGTTATATCATCGCCTTGCCCCGCGAATTGCTCAACCAGATGAACAATGACTTCCGTGTCTGTATCCGATTGGAAAACCACGCCCTTCGCTCTCAGTTCTTCCCGCAGCGCAACATAATTTTCAACAATACCGTTATGGACGACGACGAAATCGCCACTACTACTGAGGTGTGGGTGTGCATTGCGTTCGCTCGGTTTACCGTGTGTTGCCCAGCGGGTATGACCTATCCCGATGTTGCCCGAAACAGGAAAACTCGCCAGCTTGCGATCCAGGTTTTGAAGTTTGCCAACGTCGCGCCGTGTCGTAATGCAACCTGTGCCATCAACGACAGCTATCCCTGCCGAATCATAGCCGCGATATTCCAGACGCCGCAAGCCCTCGACCACGATAGGCGTAGCATCACGCGAACCAATGTAACCGACAATTCCGCACATGGTTATCCTCTTATGAAGTTGATAGTGCCACATTGCGCGCGTTTATTCCGGCTGTTGCCAGTCGGCGTTGTACTCGCAATATCGTTCGTGAGGGTTACACAGGATCGTGTGGCTTGTCCCGGACGGCATCCGCTGATCTGTCGATTTTCCCCGGTGAACCGGGTTAACTCCACCCTGCGATGGAGAACCGTCTTCCTCGTCACCTGCCCCATCGTGAAATGTGCAGGCCATGCGCTAGATAACCCTATTGGGCGGGAAGAATAGCATGATCATTTCGATTCATGCAACCTACGCTTTGATGACAAAAGCCCCAATGCAGTTATATACATTAGGGCTGACCCGGTTGTTTCAGCGTTATCGGGCAGATCACACGATCAGGTGCAAATCTCCGAACTCGTGCCAGAGGTAGTGTTGTCGAAGTGCTTCTGCATAACACACTTTCAGGTGTTCCCGTCCTGCCAGGGCTTCCAGCATAGCGAGGTGCGTTGCACGAGGTTCGTGCAATCCGGTTAGCAAGCCATCCACCGCATAGATGCCACGCTCTGGCGTGATCACAAGTGTCGTCCAGCCTTCACCTGTGTGTACCGTTCCGTCCGGTGTAGTGACAGTTTCCAGCGCACGAATTGCCGTTGTTCCGACAGCAATTACCCGTCGCCCTTCTGCGCGGGCATGGTTGACCAGCGCTGCCGTTTCTGCCGGAACGCGATAGTATTCTTCGTATGGTGGTTCGTGGCTTTCCAGACTCGCAACTCCGGTATGCAGCAGTAGCGGCGCAATCTGCACGCCCTTCGCAACCAGACGGGTAATCAACTCAGGCGTGAACGCACGCCCTGCCGATGGCATTTCCGCACTGCCCGCTTCCGTTGTGTAGACCGTCTGATAGTACCCGATAGGCCATTCTTCATGAACGTAACTATAGCGAATCGGAAACCCGTTGCGTTCCAGATAAATGTGCAAGGGTTCTGGTAAATCGAGCGTTGCAATCCACAAGCGCGGCGGCGCAAGATTGCTGCTGATGCGTGGTCGCCAGAGTGTCACCGAACCGCCTTCCGGCAATGTCAGCGTTTCGCCTGCGTGAATGTCGAAGAACGGTTTTGTTCCTTTCTTGCTCGTTGCCCGAACTTCTACCAGCCATGTTCCATCCTCAAGATGCGTTGAGAGGTGAACTTCCAGCGGTGTATTATCGGCGCGTCGGGCATTGATCGCAGCATTCAGCGTCCCGCTGGTGTTGATGACCAACACATCTCCGGGGCGAAGATAATCCGGCAGTGAGCGAAATTGCGTGTGTGCGACCTGATTAGTTTCTTGTAACGATACCATCAGGCGAACCTGATCCCGTTGTAGGCCACGCGCTTCGGGTGGGCTGGCAGCTTCCAATTCAGGTGGCAGCACAAAATCCAGAGTGTCGAGTGTATCGATCATGATGCGGATTCGGTCTCCTTTTCGGGGATCACCTGTGAGAGCGTAATCTGTACTCCCGGTTGTATTTCTTCTGCCTCGAAGCGCTGATTCAGATGATTCCAGGGAGTCAGCACCGCTTCGCTGATAGATGTTGCTCCGGCTTGCACTGCATTATCCGCAATCTGAGCGAGATCATCGACTGGAAATGCCAGCCGTACCTGTCCCGCCGAACGCTTGCCCACTTCAATCTGGTCAACTTCGGCGGCCTGCGCTTCGTTGACCAGTTCCAGCGTGCCGATGCCAGCGTTCAACAAGATACCTTTGCTCTCCGGCGAAATCCATTGATCGGCTACGGTAAGCCCTAACCCATCCCGATAGAGAGCAAGGGCCTTGTCGAAATCTTCCACCTTGAGGACAACCCTCAACCCGCTGATCGGATCGGCGTTCAGTTCTTTGGCGCGATAGCGCCCGCCCGGAAAATCTTCGGTGATCAGGCGCATCAGTCCCGGTACGCTCTCTTCTGGCAGCGCGCGATCCGAAATGTCTTCGCCGGGGAAGGCATCCTGGTGCATTTGCGTTCGCATATCGCCAGGATCAACGGAATAAACCCGCCACGATGGATTCTCTGCACCCAGAATTGCAGTGATTTGCTCCAACGCAGATTTGCTTGCACCATAGCCACCCCAGCCTGCATAGGGTTCGACAGCAGCGTCGCTGGTGATATTGATAATTCTCGCGTCCGGCCTGAACGTCTGGCGCGCAGCCTGAATCAATGCCAACGGCGCGATAACATTCGTCTGGAAAATATCCAGAAGACCATCGAGGGAATAATCGAGCAAATCCGGGCGGGGGGTAACACCAAGCGTCCCGGCGTTATTCACCAACAGATCAAGGCCGTTGGATGCCGCTTTGATCAAATCGGCGCGGTGCGATTCGCTGTTGACGTCGCCTGCCAGCGCGGTGACGGTGGTAAATTGGGCGAGTTCTGCACGCGCAATTTCCAGCGCATCCCGGTTGCGGGCGTCTATAATCAGGTTCCAGCCATGTTGGGCGAGTGTGCGTGCCAGCGTCAGCCCCAACCCACGCGAAGCCCCGGTAATGAGGGCTGTTTTTGTATTCGACAAGATAATCCGTCCCTATCCTGTGTGATAAATACAGGATACGGGATTTATGCAGTGGACACATCCCACTGGCGTCCAGTATTTTCACCTGTCCTTTAGATCAGGTAATGAGATTAATCCGCGCTGTACTGCGGTTGTCACGGCTTCGGTACGGTTGCCAACATTCAACTTGCTCAGGATCGCGCTGACATGGAATTTCACGGTACGCTCTGTGATGTTGAGCGCCGCCGCGATCTCTTTATTCACCTTCCCCAGACTGATCAGTTGCAAAACTTCCATTTCACGCTCAGAGAGGGATTCCGGTTCGGTTTTTGGAGATCGTGCCTGTGTGATCAAGCGGGAGGCAACCAATGGATGCAACAATGAGCCGCCTGCCTGTACCACCCGAATGGCGTTGAAAATTTCCGCACGCGGCGCACCTTTCAGAAGGTAGCCTTGTGCGCCTGCCTGCAATGCTGCCAGAATCACATCATCTGTGTTATAGACGGTCAATACGATGATTCCGATATTGGAAGGCTTGGCGCGCAGCCGCCGGATCGCCTCTACTCCGTCCATCCCTTTCATCTCCAGATCGGTCAGGACAATATCGGGTTGGAGAGATTCTGCCAGCGCGACCAGTTGCGCCCCATCGCTGGCTTCGCCAACCACTTCAAAATCCGGCTGTGTACTCAGGATTGCGCTCAAGCCATCGCGCACTACAGGATGATCATCGGCAATCAAAATTCTGATGGTCATGGTTTTTCTGTCAGCGGAACATGAATATGTAGCCATGTTCCTTCTCCCTGACCACTGCAAATCTCTATTGTGCCGCCAAGCAGGTGCGCCCGTTCACTCATGCCAACCAATCCGAATCGCCCTTTGGGGATATTCTCGGTCTCAAAGCCGCGCCCATTATCCTTGATTTCCAACTCAATTTGATAAGGGGTGGCGTGCAGGCTCAAACCAACTTCTGTTGCCTCAGCGTGACGAATCACGTTCGTGAGCGCCTCTTGCGCGATGCGGTATAGGCCGATCTCGATGCGCTGTGGCAAAGGTCGCAATTCCCGATCCATATCCAGACGAAGGCGAATTTTGTTGTTCACAGTAATCGTTTGTACTAAATCTTTCAGCGCCGCAGTGAGCGTCTTGCCTTCCAGCGGAACGGCGCGCAAATCCAGCACAGAACGGCGTGCCTCTTCGATGTTGGCGCGCGTGAGCAGCAACGCCCGGTTGAGCGCGCGCCGCACCTGTTCGACATCTGCGCCCGATTCGAGTAGTGCATCGGCGGTTTCCAGTTGCAGCGCCGTACCTGCCATCCCTTGCGCCAGCGTGTCGTGAATATCACGCGCGATTCGGTTACGTTCTTCCGCTGCGCCAAGTTGAATGCTACGCGCGAATAGCCGCGCCCGTTCAATTGAGATACTGAGTAAATCCCCAATCGTGGTCAGGACGCGCAAATCATCAGTAGAGAGTTCACGCCAATCGCCACTCAGGAGATTGAGAATGCCGAGCGGCTTGTCATGTGCATAGAGAGGAACGCTGGCATGAGCGCGCAACCCGTCGGTTTGATCGACCAGCCCCCGCAGGCGCGTACATTGAATGATGTTGATGTTGGACGCATCGCGCATTTCCCCATCTTCGTAGCTTTCGCGGCAGTGACACCAGCCTTCCATCCGACGGGGTACGTCTGCCAGTGCCGGGGGGAGGTGCAGCGCCGACGCGAGATAAAATTCGCCGGAATCTTCGTGGGTCAGCCATATCCAGCCCGTGCGTAAATCAAAAAGCTGTACCACCCGTTCCAGCGTTGTCTGGAGCGCCTGTTCCAGGTCGGTCTCACGGTTCAATCCTTCTGCGATCTGGTTCAAAATGGTAAGTTCGCGGGTACGCCGCGCCAGTGCGTCCGTCGTCATAAAATCCCTCAAATTCAATTGTAGGTGATTCCTTCAAAAAATCCCCGTTTTTGGGAACGCGGAATACAATAGAGATTGTTTATTTCTATTTAAACGGATATTTTAATGTACTTTAAAATTGTCCTGTTACGCTGAGGGCATCTATGAGCGACAGAGTTTGCGAATTTTGTGGACAGCCACTATCCATCGAAGAGAAAGACGTTTGTGTCAACTGCCTTCAAAAGGAACGGGATCGCTGGTCAACCTATGCACAAATTGCCACCAATCCGCGCGCTGCCGAAGAAGCCGAAGTCATGATTGCATTGTTCGCCCTGAAGAATCCTGAACAGCATGATGCAAGCGTCATCACCTGGGCGCGCGGCGTTTTGGCGCGTTATGGCGTCCAATAGAAGTTTTTTGAAGAAAACAGGAGAACAGAAGAATGGTTTATCGTCGTTTTGCGCTCGCTGTGCTGCTTGCATTTTTGGCGGCTACGGCAAATATTCATACAGGCAAAGCAGCACCAACCCGTGAATTCAGCATCGCTAGTGGAGATGTCGATCAGGGGTCGATTATCCTCTGGGCGCATGGAGCAGAAAAAGGCGCAGAGATTGCGTTCAGCGTCACGAAATTCGATGCCAAAGATGGGCAGGCGATGACCGCCAGCGCTACCGTTGCCGACGAATGGCAACCCGTCAAAGTCGAAATCAACGGTTTGCAGGCCGGGACGCGCTATCGTTATACCGTCACGGACAAGAAAACGAATACCCAAAAGGAAGGCGTTTTCAAGACGCCAGCCGCTCCGGGTTCGCGTACCGGGTTACGCTTCGGCGTTTCGGGGGATGTGCGTCAGGGGTTGCTGCCACTGCCCTCAATTCGCAATGTTGCCAGCCGGAATCTGGATTTCTTCGTGCATGAAGGCGATACCATCTATGGCGATTATCCCTCGCCGGATGTTCCCAAAGATGCGGCAACCCTGTTTGAATTCCGCCTGAAACACAATGAAAACCTGTCGGCGCGCGGTGGGCTGAATACCTGGCCCGAAGCACGCGCTTCTACTGCATTGTACGCGACTATTGACGATCACGAAGTCGTGAACGACTTTGCAGGGAGCGCCCCGGTTGGTTCTGATATTCGTTTCGGTACAACCGGAACCTATAACACCGACACAGAATTTTACAAGAATGGTTTGCAAGCCTTCCTGGAGTACCATCCGATCCGTGACTTGCGTTATAAAGATTCTGACGCGCGCTATAACGACAGGCCAAACCTGTATCGCTATCGCACCTTTGGGGATGATGCAGCGATGTTCCTGCTGGATTCGCGTTCCTTCCGCGATGCATCCCTGCCAACGATCCCGTTCAATCAGGTGACTGACAAAGAACAGATCGAAAAATTCATGAAGGCCAGTTTCGACCCGGCGCGTACCCTGCTGGGTAAACCGCAACTTGCAAAACTCAAGGAAGATTTGCTCAAGGCGCAAAAAGCAGGCATCACCTGGAAATTTGTCATGAACCCGGAGCCAATCCAGAACCTCGGCGTGTTGAACGCACAGGATCGCTGGGAGGGCTATCTCGCAGAGCGTACCGACGTTTTGAAATTTGTTGCTGACAACAAGATCGATAACGTGGTCTTTATCACCGCAGACTTTCATGGAACATTGGTGAACAATCTGTTTTATCAGACCGAAGCTGGTGGCAAAAATACACCTGTTGGCAACAGTTGGGAAATCATCACGGGGGCGATTGCCTTTGATGCGCCCTTCGGCCCCACCGTGATCGATCTGGCAGCCGATGCAGGGCTGATGAAGCCGGAACAGAAAACGCTCTACAACTTTGCACCTGCTGCCCAAAAAGACAGCATCGTAAAATTACTGGTCAACACACAGGTCAAGTTCTACGGCTATGATGCTATCGGGCTGGAAGATTCCGGGATCGATTTCAAGCTGGTCAAGGGAGATTGGGTGGTCACTCATTCCTATGGCTGGACAGAGTTTGAAATTGATGCCAATACCCGTGAATTGCTCGTAACAACCTATGGCGTTCCCTGGTATAACGTTAAACAGGCCGCCGAACCCGAAAAGATCGCAGCGCTACAGCCCACCGTGTTACAGCAATTTTCGGTCAAGGCAAAATAGTTCGATCTCTTCCAGCGTGTTATCATTTCCCTCCTGACGCTGGAAGGATAATTTGAACCATCAAACCGGACTGACCACGCCCCTGCGCGTGGTCATGTTTTCCCAAAAAGTTGACCCCGACGACTGGCTAACCAATTTTACACTGGATTGGATTAGGGCATTGGCCGCGAACGTCGCTCAGTTGGATGTGATCGCCCTCGAACGTCGTCCCGCCGAACTTCCCAAAAATGTGACGGTACATACGATTGGCAAGGAAAACGGCGCATCCCGCTTACAGGAACTTCTCACCTTTGAGCGCCTGGTAGCACGCCTCGCACCGAAAGCCGATATATTTTTCGGGCATCTGACGCCGCGATACACATGGCTGGCTGCTCCTCTGGCGATGTTGCACCGTATCCCGCAGGCAATGTGGTATACCCATCAACACGTTGGGCCAGAATTACGGCTAGGGATTGCGGCCTCGCGCTGGATCATGACTGCCGCACCGGGGAGCTTCCCGATTCCCGGCAACAAAGTACACATTATGGGACACGGCATTGATGCCGAACGGTTCACATCGGGAAATACTCCTCTTGCCGATCCACCGCTGATCCTTGCTGTTGGGCGAATTTCACCAGTCAAGCATCATCATATCTTGCTGGAAGCAGCGGCGCATCTGCTGGATCGTGGCTACAACGCGCAGTTTGCGGTTGCTGGTAGCGCGGTGAATGAAGAAGGCAAAGCATATCAGGCGCAACTGGAAAAACGTATTGTGGAATTAAATCTGTCGGATCGGTTCAGGCTGTTGGGCGCGTTGAAAGGGGAAGCGTTCATTCAACAGTTGCGGAGTGCCAGCATCGTGACGAACCTCAGTCCGCCAGGGCTATTCGATAAAGCTGCGCTTGAAGCGATGCTGACCGCACGCCCGGTACTCGTCACCAACCCAGCATTTGATGATCTGCTTGGTGATCATGTTGAGTTATTGCGTGCCTCTGCCCCGGATGCTTTGGATGGCATCACTGAAAGATTGGCAAAACTGCTGGATTTGAGTATCGAGCAGCGCATGAGCATCGGCGCGGAACTACGCGAAAAGACCGTTCGTGCGCACAGCCTGAACCATCTGATGCAGCGCATGGTTGCTCTGTGGCAAAATGACAAATAGTGCGACAATTGCAAACGGGCGTGGAACTTGCGAAAAGGGCGATTCGATGCACCAACCTCTGGATGCAGAAAATCTGATGAATCATATTCGCGCGCTGAGTGTTGAAATCGGCGCGCGTCCGGCAACCAGTGTTGCCGAAAAACAGGCGGCGGCGTATGTCGAAGGCGAACTGAAACGCCTGCACATTGATGCAGAACGCCAAACCTTTGAGACAAATGCGCGGCTATCCCAGAAGGCTGTACCGGGATTTTTACTGGTCGTGGTTTCACTCCTGATCGGGCTGCGACGTGGACGGTTTTGGCAGATTCTTGGTGGATTGGTTGCGGTAATTGGCGGGTTGAATTTACCTTCGATCTGGCGTTTGCGGCCTATGTTCTGGGAATATGGGATGCCGCGCCGGGAATCTCATAATATCATTGGACGGTTGACGCCCACAGGGACGCGCCACCGCAAAATCGTCCTCATGGCACATCTGGATACAAGTTATCACCGCCTGAGCGCAAACCCGGCACTGGTGGGGCTGTTTCCATTGATTGCCGATGGGACGATTGCCGCATCTATTGTGACCGGAGTATTGAGTATTGCTGGAATGTTTCGGCCTATCCGGGCGCTTGGTGCGCTGGGTATGGCGGCAGGCACAGGGTTAATCATTGCCGATGAGTTAGGCGGCGGCATCAGTGGCGCGAATGATAATGCCAGTGGCGTGGCAGTAGCACTTGGGATTGCCAAAGCCTTGCGCGATGAACCGCTGCAAGAGACCGAGGTCTGGTTTGCATTCACAGGGAGCGAACAATCTGGCGTTGGGGGAGCGCAGGCACTTCTGGAAAAGTTTGGTAGTTCGCTTTCTGATGCGCTATTTATCAATATCAAAATGGTGGGAACGGGGGAAGTTTGTTGGGCAACCCGACAGGGGTTAGGCGTGTTTGGCGGCTATCAACCGCGCTATGGGCTAGTCCCGATTGCAGAACGTGCCGCCGCCGCCCGCCCGGAACTCGGCGTGATGGGCAAACCGATGTTGCTGATTGACGACCTTTCGGCAATTGTCGATTGGGGATTTAGTGGTATTACTATCTCTGGATATGATCGCCAGACTGGAACGTCACCCAATCTGCATCAGAATAGCGACCAGATCGAAGCGATTGATCCACAGACGCTGGAACGAGCCGCACAGTTTGTCATGGAAATGATTCGACAACTCGACTCGTCAGATCGTGCAGCCACTGGAGAATAAAAAACTATGACAGTTGACCCTCACATCCTGCGTGCCTCTATGCGTAACTGGGCGACTGGAGTCACAATTGTTACTTCTATATTCGATGGTCAGAAAGCCGGCGCAACCGTCAGCGCCTTCACTTCGGTAGCGCTCGAACCGCCAACCGTGCTGGTCTGCCTCAATAAAACCGCATTCGTGCATGAAATCATCCTTAAATCGGGAATTTACGCTGTCTCTCTGCTCGCGCATGACCAGGAAGCGCTCTCTAACCGCTTTGCTGGTCTTGATCCGAATGTCACAGATCGGTTTGAGGGTATAGAGGAAATCGGCGGAGAAACGGGTGCGCCTCTTATACCAGATGCGCTAGCCTGGCTGGATTGCCGTGTCAATCATACCATCGATACCGGGACACATACAGTGTTTGTGGCGGAGGTGGTAGGCGTGCAGGTTAACTCCGACGCGCCGCCACTTGTCTATCACAACCGGATGTATAAGCAATTGATCGAATCGGTGCGACAGGGATAATTCTAACGATGGGGCAGTGTGATCATCAGCCCATCCGACGCGCTCGCAACGATTTAGCCGAACCATAAATCCCTAGCGCGACCAGTACCACGAGGCATGTGATATACACTGTGTCATTAGGTGGAACAAGCGCTGCCGCATAACGCAACACTGCCAATAGTTCCAGTAATCCAAATGCCAATGCGCCGATCATTGCGGGGAAGATACGTCGCCAGTCATTTTCGATACCCACTTCCAATGAGACCGAGCCGAGGGCAACCAGCCATGCGCCAACGATCCGCCCGGTGAGGGGTGTCAATTCCCACGGCCATAGCGACTTAACGCTATCGGGCGCGACAAACAGACCGATTCCTATCAATATCATCAATAGCGCATAGATGAAAGATGCTCCCCTGAACCAGAACGGTAGCGGATATTTTCGCGCCGGATCAGTACCTTTCGTGCGTATTTGGAGCGTGATCAGAAGTCCTATCAGAAAAGGCAGAGAAACATAGACTGCAATCCATGCCCATGTTACAAATTGGGTCATGATAGGAAATTGATCGCCCAGGTGGAACTTATCCCAATGGAGCAAGGTTGCAAGAAGGGTAAGTACCACGAAGGGAAATACGCTCAACAGGGAAATTCTGCCATTTGCCCACAACCGTTCACGTGCTGCCAATAACACCAATGGCAGACTCGCCCAATACACTCCGCCAATGAATGCCGCTGTTAATGGGACGCCAATCGTCCACGCGAAAAACTGCGCGGTTTGTTCTGTCAGAATGAAGAGTTGAAAGCCCGCGATAAGAACCAGCACACCAGCAATAACAAGTATCCAGCGCACGCCAGCAATCATGGGTTTTGGAGATTCAGGAAGCATTCGTTTTATCCTGCCTAATCTGAAATGCCTGTCTTCGCCATGATTCTAGTCGGTTTGACGCGAACCAGCAGTTCACCCGGTACACCGTTGCGCTTGCCATAAGACTCCGCCAGTTCATCGCCCATATAACGCCGCGCGATCCGTGTCGCCCAATAGACCAGTTCTTCCGGCATCGGTGTGAGGATTTCGGCAATGCCATCATAGAGGACATAGGCAAACGGTGGTTTTTCATCATCAATCGAGAAACTGACACGCGGATCACGGCGAATATTTGTACCCTTGATCGTGGTTTCGCCCGTGTTAAAGATGATCGCATCGCCATCCAGATCAAACCAGACAGGTGCGACGTGAGGGCGTCCATCAGCACGGACGGTAGCGAGTTTGGCAGTACGCGCCGTGCCAAGCATAAAACGTTGGTATTCTTCCGGTGTCATATCTTTCATAGTGATTATCCCTCTTCTATGGCGATTGAACGATCAGCGTAAAATCCCCTGCCAGCAGTGCATAACCAAAAATCTTGATGGTATAGACGCCATTGCCATCATCCAGCGTTACGCGCAGCGTCACATCAATACTACCCGGATCATCATCCGCGAGAGCAACCCGGCGTCCACTCGGCCCGACGAGTTCCAGAATCGGGTCAAACCCGCTCTGACCACGCACGCTAATGGTGACAATCTGCCCCTGTACCCCATTGAAAAAATTGGTGTAGCGCGATCCTTGTACCACCTGCCCTTGTGTCTGGATACTGATTGGGTCGTAAGCCGCAACAGCAACCGCAGTCGGGATAATCACAGGTTGAATAATCAAATCATAATCTCCGATGGCGCTGTTTGTATAATCGGTGACCTGGATTTGATATACCCCGCCAACCGACACTGTGATCGAAGGGGTACGTGCGCTGTTGAGCGAACTCAGGTCGTGGGCTTCCATGATTTTTTCGCCGCTGGGCGCAATGACAGTGATCACCGGATCAACCTTGCTCGTTCCTGATGGCTGTGCAAGGATGCTGAACACCATCCCGGCGCGCGCTTCAAATGTCCATACCTGTCGATCTCCAGCACGGAGCAACGTACCACGCGCTGGTCGGTTGAATTTAAGTAGCTCCCCTTCCAGTTCGCGCAACTGCGTACCCGAACCTAGCGAGAGGGTGTATCCACCAATGGCATTTTGTTTGCCAGCACGCAGCACCAGAATATACGCACCGCTGTTCGGAAGTTTGACGGAACTCGCCAACACCTGCCCCGGACTCGTTTGTTCCACCAACACCGAACCGTCTGGTGCATACATCGTCAGGGCAGGGGTAAAATCCTGCCCCGGCTGCGTGAATACGCCGATAGTGATCGTCTCGTCGTACTTCCCAAAAAATGAGTAACGATCCGATACGCCGGGCAGGGTGATAAACCCATTCACACTTTCACCAATCGAAATTGTTTTGCTTGGCAGTACCAACGGCGTTGGCGTTTGATAGAACAGACCAAAAATGAGCGCTAAATTGAGCAACCAGACATTGAGAAGATCAAAGCGCACAGGCAGGCAATGCCTCAATATCACGCGGCCAGCTTGCGCCATAAAATTCGAGATAATCGGAAATATGCGATGCCCAATAGTTCAAAGTGTGTGTTCCTATCGGGTACAAATGATAGCCGGGATCGATTTTGCGCGCTTCCAGCCGCTTTCTAAATATCTCGATGTTGGGGCGTGCATAGTCATCCTTGCCCGCGTCCAGCCAGATACGCGGTTGCTGCCCCGGCGGGAACACTGCCGTATTCGCCAGATCGAGCGGGTTATATGCCCTCGGTGCATTATCATCATCGAAAAAGGCGCTGTGTCCACCAACCGCGCTGAACATTTCCGGGTGGCGGAATCCGATCAGAAAAGCCCAGAACCCTCCGCGCGAAATACCGCCAATCGCGCGCCCCTCACGCTGCTGCCAGACACATAGATTGACTTCTACTGTCGGGATCAATTCCTTCAGAATGAGAGATTCATAGGACGCATTCTCACGGAAAACATTCTGATTGGCGATGTCATCCCCATCGGGCATAACCAGAACCATTGGCGCGAATGTGCCTTTTTCGATCCCCTCGGTCAAAATCGTGTCGATTTTCAGCCGTTGCGTCCAGACCAAATCATCAACATCCGAACCGTGCATCAATACTACATAGGGGTAGCGTTTACCGCTTGCCCAAAAACACGGCGGCAGGTAGACACTGTAATTGACCTTCTTTTTGGAAATGT
>CAYSOC010000058.1:0-14736 GCA_964432445.1 uncultured Anaerolineaceae bacterium | reverse complement strand
TGCTCTGGAACGTATCTTTTACAATCTGCCCTTTAGGATCGTTGCAAACGATTTTCGGAGGAGGCGAACCCGTTGGCGCGATTGGGGTATCCGTTGGCGCTGGGGTAATCGTCGGGGGACGAGTGCGGGGGATGGGCGTCGCTGTAATTTGTACGGTGACGAGGCGTGCTTCTGTCGCCAGTGGATCGCACGCCGCACAAATGATGACGACCAACACCGCCATCAGGAGAAAATATCGCTTGCTATTCAATATCGTCAATAAACCTCAACCACGCGATGCCAGAAATTGCTCTACCTCGTTGCGCGTCGGCAAGGCGGACATCGTTCCAACACGGGTTGCCGCAATCGCGCCCGCTGCATTGCCATAGCGCACACATTCGCGCAGAGGTTTGTTTTCCAGCATCGCTACCGTAAACATTGCAGTAAAAGCATCACCCGCGCCCGTTGTATCGCGCGCTTCCACCGGGAACACAGGCATCATATACAGATCGTCCGCTGTGAGCAGCAACGCGCCACGCTTGCCACGTTTCAAAACGATGGCTTTTGGCCCTTTGGCAAGGAGTTCGCGCGCTGCACGGATAGCGTCCTCGTCTTCATCAATAGCATACCCTACCATCGCCGCTGTTTCATGTTCGTTCGGCGTCAGGATGGCACAATCGCGCCATGTTTCGGACGAATATGGACGCGGTGGACCGGCATCGACCACCACCGGAATATTATTGTCGCGCCCAAAGCGTACCGCAGAAGCAACCCCATCTTCCGGTATCTCGAAATCGACAATGATCGCGTTCAGAGTTTTGGCGTTGGCGGTGAGCGTCTCCTGTACATAATCCGCCGTGACATAATCATTTGCACCCATCACCACCTGAATGGTGTTTTCGCGCTGATCGTTGACCATAATGAAGGCTACGCCCGTCTGTAATTTCGAGTCAATTCTGAGTGCTGTACAATCAACATGCTCCTGTTCCAGACCACGCAGCATCATCTTCCCGAAATCATCATCGCCGATTGCACCAACCATCAGGCTGTGCGCGCCAATTTTGGCGATAGCGGCAGCAGCGTTTGCGCCTTTGCCACCCGGCCCAATGTGGAAAGAATGCGCGACGAAATTTTCACCAGTGAGAGGGACGCGCGGCGTATATAAGGCGATGTCGATCACCATGCTGCCAATCGACGCGATTGTAACCATCTACGATTTATTCCTTTATGCGTGCCTGTGCAACCAACTCTACACTGCGCGATGTGCCGATGCGTTCTGCACCCGCCGCGATCAATGCCGCAACCTGTTCGAGATTCCGAATGCCGCCAGATGCCTTGACCTTCGCGCGGTTTCCGACAACGCTTTTCATCAACGCGACATCCTCCGGCGTTGCGCCCATCGAGGTAAACCCGGTGGAGGTTTTGACGAACGTCGCCCCTGCATCCACCGCCATCTGGCAGACAAGTTTCTTTTCAGCTTCGGTCAGATAGACCGTTTCGAGGATCACTTTGGAGGTAACATTGCCGCAGGCGTGTACTACCCGCCTGATTTCATCTGCGACGAACGCCTGATTACCGCTTTTCAACTCCACGATGTTGATCACGAAGTCGATTTCGGTAGCGCCCTTCTGGATGGCGTCCTGCGTTTCATAGACCTTGACTTCGGCGGTCATCTGACCGAGCGGGAAGCCAATCGCCGCGCCGACGCCGACATCTGTTCCTTGCAATTCACGCGCACAGAAAGGGACGGGGGCGGGGTTGATCGCCACCATTGCAAAACGATGTTCGCGGGCTTCTGCGCAGAGTCTGGCGAAGTCGGCATAGGTGGCGTCCGGTCTGAGCAGGGTATGGTCGATCATGCGGGCGAGTTCTTCGGGTGCGGGCAAAGTCATTGTGTTTCTCCCGCGATGATTATAGCGCATGGAGCGCGTTAACTATTCATACGGAATCCGGGAGATCAATGTATATTTGAACCAACGTGTGAGGCTTGCTTCACCCGTCCTGAAAACCATCCTCTTCACCCGGATTCCGTATCAGGAGTTCGTTTAGTTCGCGCCGAATCATCTTGGTTACTGGATTATTTACCAGTTCTAGAATGGTATCAGCAATCGCTATTTCCTGCCGAAAATGCCTGATAGCCGTCGCTTTGTTGCCGAAATCGCGTCCCATACATACCCAATTGATGTGAGAATTAATATGAATACCTTCATCCAAAATGAGTCGCCCAACTCCTCTAAAAATGAGTCGTCCAACTCCTTCCAAGGTTTGTCGTCCAACTTAACCATAATTCTCGGCATTGGCTGATTTTCGGCGCGTGCCAAGTCGTCTGGTTTTTGCAGGATGTTAGCGTGTCTTGGCTGATCCGAGATGTTCTCTGAGAGCAGCATAACGAGTGCTAAGTTGTTTAGTCTTCGCAGGATATCAGCTTTCCCCGACTGATCCGAGATGCTCTCTAAGAGTGGCAAGGCGCGTGCATACGCTATCCACGCCCCCGCATAGTCCCCTTTCAATTCCAATAACTTGCCCAAGCGTATTATAGAGTGAACCCGTCCAAACGTCGATGGAATTTGCTCGAAGAGTGACAAGGCACGCTCATAAGTCGCTTTCGCTTCTGTATAATCATTTTCCACTAGCGCCAGATCACCCAACTGTAGCAATACGGACCCTTGTTCAGCCCTATCCGAAATTTGCTCAGAAAGTGACAAAGCGCGCTTAAGCGCTACTTTTGCTCCTATATAATTATGTTCCCGTGCCGCAATTTTGCCCAAGCCTTCCAGAACCTGGGCCTGTCCCATCTCATTCGAGATTTTCTTAAAGAGTGATAGGGCACGCTTATAAGTCGCTTTTGCTTCCACATAGTCAACTTCTTCCAACGCTAAATTGCCTAAAACGTACAACATATAAGCATATTCAAACTGCTCTGAATTACGCTCGTAAATGGCAAGAGCATGTTTATAAAATGTCCGTGCTTTCTCATAGTTGAATTCCCTTTCCGCGAAACCGCCCAATATCATAGACAATTTTGCCTGTCCGAGTTGATAATCTACAGCAACAGCGGTTTGATAGGCATCACTGAGTATTGCTTTCCAGACTCTGTAAGGCTGATTAAACTGCATATAAGGGACTAATGCAACGGATAAATCACAGGAGCATTTACTTTCATGTTTATTTCCCCAATGTAATGCTATTTGTAGATTTTCAAAATCTAATGTAATCAGTGGATAACGTTCTTCGTTGTCATTACTGGTATTGTGACCTCCATGAAGTTGTTCATAATGGTTGAAATGGTGGTGGGCAACAACATCATAATCACCTTCTTTGATCAGCAAAGCCTTAGCATACGCAAGAAGGAGACTGTGCAACCGAAAACGCTCTTCGAGCTTGCTTAACAATCCCACTCTTATCAATTCAAAAATTGCATCTTGTGTGGCACTTTTATCTGGTAATTGCCAAACAGCTTGTAATGCACTTGTATCGAAGGTGCCAGTTGGCGCAAAAACACCCAACGCGCGGAAACGGCGCTGTTTATCTGGGTTCAAACCTTCGTAGCTCAAATATAAGGAACGCTCAAGGTTAAAATTTTTATCTGTTTCATCAAGTTGGAGATTTTCAAATATTTTCCCTTCTTGCAACCGCTTAAGTAGATTTGAGGCATAATTTTCACCACGTTCCACCAGTTGAAGGGCAATCAGCGTGACCGATAAAGTATGGCCTTCCAACAAATTGATTATTAAACGTTCATCAGCTTCATAAGGGTTTATTGTTTGCAAATCGCGTCCCAAGCGTGTGGCGATAAGCGCTAACCCTTCTTCTTCGCTCAGAATATCGATCCGCTGCTCCTGCGCGCCAAGTTTGAGAATAATTTGAGGCTGCCGTGTTGTCACCACGATTCGGCAACGATTACCAATTACAGTACGGAACGACTCAACATGCTGATGATCCCAAGCATCATCCAGAATAACTAGTATAGCTTTATCGCTTAACAAGGCGCTTAATCGTGCCGTTGCATGTTTTACGTCTATATATTCGCTACGTTGATCCCCGAATGCCACTCCAATAACAGCCATTAGCCCCGCAGCGTCAGGGGTTTTGCCAAGTTCCAGCCAAAATATACCGTCCGGGAACGCCCAACGAATGTCACATTCTCTGCCAAGCATTGATGCAATTGTGGATTTGCCGATTCCTGGAATCCCATGCAGTGCCGTTGGAGAATGTTTACTGGTGATTACAACAGGGGTATGAATATCGGCACAAACAGTTTTGGATAGCTGCTTGAGGTAAGCCGTCCGGTCAATGTACCAGGTTTGCAAAGCAGGAACGCTATGTAAATCGCCCAATTTGGCAGGCGGATCGCTCAACTGCCGCAGCAAATCACCGAATTTCGTATCAAACAAGGCATCATTGCGAAAATCCGGGGCATCCAGTTTGTTGATGGTTTCCGGCAGGTCTTTGTAATCGCATTTCCGCAGGACAGGCATCACCGGGATGCAATTTTTCAGTGCATATTCATATTCGGCGCGCACATAATCCGAGGTAAAAGCGTTTGTGCCGCAGACCAGAATCAGGCGATCCATATCTGCAATCGCATCGCGTATTTCCTGTAGGAAGGTCAGCGCACGACTCGGCATGTTTTCACGATCAAACCAAACAGTATAGCCTTCTTTGGTTAGGCATTCATAGAGGCGTCGTGTGAATGGCTCATCATCGGCGCGGGCATAGGATAGGAACAAGCGAGGTAGCACAGTTGTCATGACGTTT
Source organism: uncultured Anaerolineaceae bacterium (assembly GCA_964432445.1). Lineage (GTDB taxonomy): Bacteria > Chloroflexota > Anaerolineae > Aggregatilineales > UBA2796 > JBBRMW01. The sequence continues at coordinate 9,999 of CAYSOC010000058.1, read as the reverse complement.
CTCCCGCGATGATTATAGCGTTGATGAAAAGGTTAGCCATTTTCATCAAACGCCGTATCGGAGATATAAGCCCGACTTTACGCATCCCGATTCCTGTGCCGTGAGTTTTCCAGCATTCTGGATGTAGCCAACACTGGAAAACTCTGCCAGCTTTTGAGAGCCTTGTTTTGCTCAGGCGATCAAGAAACCATTGTCGTGCGTAAAGTCGGGCTAATAGACGTACTGATCTTCCAACTCCGCGCGTAATCGTAGATAGCTGTCGTAGCGTTCCGGGCTGATTTCGCCCCGCTCAACAGCAGCGCGCACGCCGCAATCCGGTTCGTTGATATGGGTGCAATCGCTGAAACGACATTCGGAAACATGCGGGTGAATTTCGCGGAAATAGCCATCCAGTTCGCCCGGTTCGACATCCCACACCGCCAGGCCGCGTATTCCCGGCGTATCTGCGATATAGCCGCCGCGTTCACCTTCCAGCGGGATCAGTTCACTGTTGACCGTTGTATGGCGGCCTTTGGTTGTCGCCAGACTGATCGACTTTACTGCTCGCGCCAGCCCCGGCTGAATCGCGTTGAGCAGGCTGCTTTTGCCAACGCCCGACGGCCCTGTGAAAACGGAAATATTTCCTTTCAGGCGTTCGTGCAAGGCGTCGATATTTTGCCGTTGTGCCACGCTGGTATACAGCACTGGATAGCCAATCTTCTCGTATGCACCGAAGATTTCACGCGCGGCATCAATGCCTATCAGGTCAGTTTTGTTCACACAGATCACAATTTCGGGGATTTGTGCCTTCTCTGCCGCGACGAGGAAGCGATCCAGAAAGCGCGTATTTGGAGATGGGTTGGAAGCGGCAAACACGAATATCGCCTGATCCGGGTTGGCGATGATGATCTGTTCGCGTTCGGTACTTGTGCCTGCATATTGACTTGGCTCAACGCGCGACAAGACACGGATACGTGGCTCCACCTGTGCGATGCTGCCCGTGCCATCCTCGTTGAGCGCAATCTGCACATGATCCCCGATCACGCAGAGTTCAGTTTTTCGGCTTTGTTCCTTGAGTTTGCCACGAAGCTGGCAGATGAAGATTCCTCGTTCGGTCTGTACGGAGTAGAATCCGCTGTGGGTCTTGACGACCAGTCCATTCAGGTGGTTCACATTATTTGTATCCTCATTCAGTAGACATTTTCTAGCTTAACTTTATTGTGCCAAAAGTCGTTTTTAAAATAACGGGTATGGGCGTCGTGACTGCCTGATACCCCAATGTTGCATATACGCCCGGCTCGATCATCAGGTAACGGGTTTCGTCCACCTGCAAGCGTGCCAACCTGCCGCTTTGTATCCTGATAACCGCCTCTGTATCGTGCGGAACCTGGATTGTAATATCGCCAAATGCCGAACGTGCCTGCATTCCTTCGCGGCAAAACTCCGGCGCAACCAAATGTATATTCCCCAACCCCGTGCCAAAATGCGCGCGTTCCAGTGTGACGCCTGTCAGATCGGCATCAATTTCGCCCAGATGTGTGCTGACCAGCAGGCTCCAGGGTAAATCCTGCGCGAGTCCGATTTCCCAATCTGCCAGCGAGAGCAACCATGTTTGACCACGCTGCATGGTCAGACGGGCGTGCGTCCCGCGAACGCCGAGTACAGGCCGCGAACGCGCTGTATATGACCCCGCAATCAAACGGGCTTCGCGCTGCAATGCCTGAATCTTTACATCCAGTTCGCCCGCGCTGGCTTCAAGTTGCGCTGTCTGGACGTTCCCGCGTGTGATGCCAAAAGTTTGCGCCTGCCATGTGAGGCCGAGATCGCCGCGCAGCAACACCAGCAGGCCAACCCCAACAAGCAGGGCAGGCCAGTAACGCACCAGATCAACCCCATCAATGATGAGGAAATTTACTAACAGTAACCCCACCCCGATGACGAGGATCAGGGCGGGTATGATAATCGGTGGGCGGTTCGAGTCAGTCATAACCTGCTTCTAATGATCGTCGAACAGGAAATCGCGCAAAATTGCATGAGACGACGAACGACGCAGACGGTTCAAGGCTTGTGCCTCAAGCTGGCGTACACGTTCGCGCGTCACCCCCATAGTTTTACCCACTTCTTCCAAAGTGTGCGACTCTCCATCGAGCAACCCATAGCGCAGTTCGAGAATGCGTGCCTCGCGTTCCGGCAAACGGTTGAGCGCCGTTTTCAGATATTGGTTGAGCAGTTCACGCTCTGTCGCCTCGGCGGGAGCAGGGCTGCGCGTATCCTCCACGAAATCCCCGATTTCCGATTCCTCGTCTTCATCGGTAGGCGTCTCAAGACTGATCGGACGCCGTGCCACTTCGATCAGATCGTTGATCTTGTCTGGCGTGGTCATCATTGCCGCCGCGAGTTCGTCTACTGTCGGGTCGCGTCCCATTTCCTGCGTCAGTTGCAGCGAGATACGGCGCAGTTTGTTGATCTGATCGCCCATGTGTACCGGGACACGAATAGTACGCCCCTGATCGGCAACCGCACGCCCAACCGCCTGACGAATCCACCAAGTCGCATAGGTGCTGAACTTGTGACCGCGCTCATATTCAAATTTGCGCGCCGCACGGATCAGACCGATATTGCCTTCCTGAATCAAGTCAAGGAACTGAACGCCACGCCCGATGTACTTCTTGGCGATGCTGATCACCAGACGCGAGTTGGCACGGATCAGGTGTTCCTGTGCCAGTTCGCCATCCAGAATCAGTTCATCCAGATCATAGCGATCATCCAGCGGCAGTTCGTCGCCATATTCTTCGAGTTGCTGGCGTGCCATTTCAGCGGCAGCCATGCGCTTTGCCAGCGAGACTTCCTCGTCATAGGTGAGGAGAGGAACACTGCCCGCTTCCTTCAGATACAGACCAACTACATCGTCGGTTTCGAGCGCCTGTTGATAGCCTGCATCGTGCATGAGATCGACCAATGATGGATCGAGGTCTTCGAGTTCATCATCTGTCGGTTCATCGCCAAAAATACCACCGTCACCCGCGAAACCAGTGTCGTCGCTTGTTAGCCTGGCTCCGTTCTTGCTCGGTGCGGGTGGCTCGGTCATGATGTTCACCCCGGATTTATTCAGTCCGTCCATCACCTCTTCGACCAAATCCATATTGGATTCTGCGCCGGGGATGAGCGAAAGAATATCATCATAGGTGATGAACCCTTGATCATTGGCCTTTGCTATCAGTTGCTGTTGAATCGTTTTATCTTTCACGAGTGTTGTCATTGCGCCTTGACGCTCTCTCTGCATTCCTTGCCATGCTCCCGCACAGCTACCTTCGATGTTCCGAATTATGGCGATAAAAAAGCCCTGCACACGCTGGCAGGGCATCTCTGATAAACCAAACTGTACTGCATTAGACAGTTGGGTTCAGGGGGGCGCTCCTGCTAGCAAACCGCTGAGAATTTCTAGCGATTGGGTCGGCACAAGATAGACCGTACTATCGTTATCGCGTAACACATAGGTTAGGCCGCTTACTTGTGCTATTGCACCGATTTTCAGTTGATGCGTCGTTCCAGCTTCAAACTGAACAGTCAATCTCGCGTCTCCCGCCAGACCAAAGGTAGCCACATTGCTTTGATCGATAATAACACGATTATACGGTAAAGTGCCAATAATCTGAACAACTCGTGAGAGATTTGCAATGCTTGCGGATGAAAGTGTTATAGCGTTTCCTTTTTCATCGCTGGCTTTCCAGTCTCCCGGCACTTTGATGAGTGTGATTGATTTCCCCGTCTCGCTGTTGCGAACCACGATTTTGGTCACAGCGTCGGGTTGAACATTGGGAAAGAGCAGTCCACTTTGTGCGACGGGCGTCACACTGGCGCGGATGGTAGCGAGTGCGTTATTCGTTGTTTGCTGCCGAATCGACGCCACAAACAGCGAAAAAAACAGCAATCCACCGAATACTACCGCAATGGACAAGGTTAGACGACGGTTCAAAGGCATGTCTTACGTAGTTTCCATACCATTTTTCACGAATATTTCAGATATAGTGTAGCATCAGAACCAGGGCGATTTACCAATCCAGACTTCATTCTAACAACATCCAGACACCTACCGGAGGCGTCCAGACTCTTACCGGAGACATTCGATAAACTGCTGACAATTTACGCGGAAATGTAAGCGGAGTTCCAATGAGTTTACACTATACATTATCTATTGCCTGTGATTTGCGCCCCGATACACCACCAGATGTAATCGAAATGTTGAAGCGATGGGTGAGGCAGGAATCGGATGAGGTTCGGTTGACTTTACGTCATACAAGGTTTGTAATGGAAAACATTGAACTTTGGATTGTGCCTACAGGTGAAAGTATCGCATGGGTATCCGGTATTTGTGTAGCCGAATTCGCCCCGCAGGTGTACCGCTATAATGAACCTGCTATCAAAGGAGGTGCTGAAGTACGTGTGGACACGCTAACACTCAGGCAGGGCTGTATAGACGATACTTACGGAGATTGGCTGCAATTTTTGATATGGCTGGCGCAGTATAGCGAAACTGAGGGATTTGTTGGATATATACAGGAAGAATATGATCTAACGCCAACGTTGATCTACTTCAAAAAGAAAGAAATGTTTATGGAAGAATCTCCTTATCCAACCCAAAGTGCTACAGGCGTTCCCTGGTTTGGAAGTGATCAATAGGCATCAATAACACGGCGCAGTTCTATAAAGAGGAAAAAGTAGATTCAGCGTAGAGTGGCTATGTTCACCAATGCTTCGAGGCTGCGCGGATCGCGCTGAAACTGACTCCATACCGCGCGGCGATTGGCAATGTCGTCCAGCGTGATCGCCAAAACGTAGTTGATTGGCGCGGCAAGTTTTGGCTTCATATCATTAGCGTGAAGAGGAATTGCACCGTTGAGGTAGGCGGCCTCGCTTCGATTCAATCCCAGCAACAATTCAGTTTTCAGGCTTGGCGGCGCAGGATTACGCACGATCAAATCTGGCAGAATCCCCGCCGGAACGGTTTGTAACTGCGTCGCCAGACGACTAACGGGTGCATCTGGCAGATCGATCAAGCGTACTTTCAAGGCCTGAATGATGCCGAGGGCTTCCAATAGCATTTTGTATTCGATTGCCCACAGACTGGCGCTGGAATACACGTCGCTACTGGAAAGGTCGAGCAACGCTGGAATTGCGTTTCCTTGCAATTGCCAGAGCAGGGCGCTCCACGCGATTTCATTCTGTTCACCAAGCACGGTAGGGAAATAGGCCGCATAAAGCAGCGCGGCTATTTCCTTGCTCAGGCGATGGCCTTCCGCGATAGCAATACCGCCGGAAGGCATCCGTACAAAAATTTCGGGCGCTTGCTTGCCATCAATCAGAGGGTGATCGATCCAGCAGGTCAACGCGCCACGAATCACCTGTGACGTGCCGAATACTGATGCAATCCGTTCATAGCCGCCAATGCCGCGCTGTAGGGAAACGATTGTTTGCGGCTTTGCCATGAACGCTTCAAACCGGATCATTTCCCGCAGCGTGTCGGCAATGGCATAGTTCGGCATTACCATGAAAATCAGGTCATATTCACGGCTGAACACTTCATTCGGGCTGGAAGTAACCTGTACGTCTCTGGCAAAACGTCGTCCGCGCGCACCGATAGCCTGTACGCCACCTGCGCGCTGGATGGCGTTTGCGGTATCCGAATCAACATACCAGAGGGCATCTTGCGCCAGAAATTTGAAGTGTGCTGCCAGATATGCGCCGAGAGGTGACGCGCCGTGAATCAGGATTTTCATGGTTTCAGGAAATTAGCGCTTACGCTTGCTTTCTGTTGGAGCAGGTTGGGCAGGCGTAGAAAAGAACGCACTCTGGATGTATCCCGCCGCTGCGCCGCCAAGCAAAATGGCGATCATATAGGGAATGCAATAGCCACTCAGGAGCGCATTTTGCAGGAGTGCGGGGCCAAAAGTGCGTGCCGGATTCAGGGATGCGCCCGTCAACGTACCTGCAAATATGATCGCGCCCGCCAGCGTCAAACCAATACCCAAGCCAGCCACTGGCCCCGCTTTGCCATAAACAGCAGCGTGCATCACAACACTCACAAGGATGAATGTCAACACAAATTCCACTGCCAGTGCATTGGCAATCGCCCCGGTAGTTAGTGATCCGGTTGTCTCACCCAATGATGTAATGTTCAGGGCTGGAACGCTCAGGACAAAGAATTTCAGGAATCCCGCGGCCAGTGCCGCGCCGACCAATTGGGCAACCCAATAGAAAATGGCGCGCTGGAGTTTGATATGTCCGCCGACCAGCAAACCCATTGTCACTGCGGGGTTGACATGCGCGCCGGAAATATGCCCATAAGTGTAAATAATCGAAACCAGTGCCAGGCCATGCGCCAGTGCAATCAGAAGCCATTTGGCATTGTCGGCCTGTTGCGTCAACGCGGCTGCGCCAGCCCCAAATAAAACGAGCATGAACGTGCCGATGCCCTCTGCAAAAGCGTCTCGTGAAAGATTTTTTTCCATTTTTTTCCTCTTGGTGGTGTCATAAGTGTAGATGCAACAATCGCTATTTTATCTACCGACACCGAAAGTCGCTAGCCAGAAGTAACCAGCGGCGCTACAGGATAGGCTATTTTTTCAATTCGTAGAGTTCAACCATGACGCCAAACGCGCTTTTGGGATGGATGAACGCATATTGTGTGCCATCGGCATTTATCTTTGGCACGTCGTTGATTAACTCGATGCCGTGTGTGCGCAGCCGTTCCATTGTTGCCGCAATGTCATCGACTTCGATGCAGAGATGGTGCATTCCCGCGCCGCGTTTGGCAAGGTATTTGGCTACCCCGCCGGTATCATTGATCGGAGCGAGAAGTTCAATTTCGCCCTCGCCAAGCGGCAAAAAGGCAATGTCTACTTCCTCGACCTCGTTGCGTTCAACCTTGCCCAGGTCTAGCCCAAGCGCATCGCGCCAGAAGCCGAGCGCCGCCTGCATATCTTCTACAACAATCGCCAGATGATTGATTTTTGGCATTCTTTCTCTCTGATATTTTTGGAAACTGCACCAAATGATAACGCATTCAAAGGAGCAGCATTGCATCACCGAGGCTGTAGAAGCGATAACCTTCTCGCTTGGCGAGTTCATAGGCATCCAGCATCCGTTCGCGCCCCGCGAATGCACTGACCAACATCAGCAGTGTCGATTGCGGCAAATGAAAATTGGTAATCATCGCATCGACTACACGGAAGGGATCGCCGGGTTTGATGAAGATAGTGGTGTGTTCAGCAATCGGAGCAACAGAGCCGTCATCAGTATGACGCGCCGCCGTTTCCAGCGTCCGCACCGATGTCGTTCCAACGGCGATCACGCGCCCGCCGGAACGCTTGACACGGTTGATTTTCTCTGCCGCATCTACGCTCAATTCAGCGTATTCGGAATGGAGTTTATGCTGCTCGATTTGCTCGGTGCGGACAGGTTCAAACGTGCCTGCGCCGACATGCAGCGTCACCGTGATGACCTCAATACCCTTTTCTGCGATGGCGTTGAGCAGCTCTGGCGTGAAATGTAGACCTGCTGTTGGTGCGGCGACACTCCCCGGATCAACAGCGTATACCGTTTGATAACGCTCCGGGTCTGTCAGCTTTTCATGAATGTATGGTGGTAGAGGCATCTCGCCAAGTTCCTGCAAAAACGGCTCGATGGCAGTAGCAAACTCTACAACACGCTGCGCTCCATCACGCACTTCTACGATTCGCGCAGAAATGGCCTCGTTGTTCAGACGTGGCAGGCTGATCTCCGCCCCTTCGGTCATCCGTTTGCCGCCGACCATTGCCAGCCAGCGCCGATCATCAATGCGTTCCAGCAGAAATACTTCAACAGTGCCGCCTGTTTTCGCCTTAACCCCGTGCAGCCGTGCCGGGATGACGCGGGTCTGATTAATTACAAGCGCATCACCGGGATTCAGATATTCGATCACATCTCGAAAAATGTGATGGGCGATCTGTCTGGTGGCGCGATCCAGCACCATCAGTCTGGAAGAATCGCGTGGCTCTGCGGGTGTTTGGGCGATGTATTGCTGTGGGAGGTCGTAATTGAAATCACTCAGATTCATGATTTGGTCTGCGGAAAGTTTGCCACAGCATACCACGCTCTGGCGCAAACAGATAGGCAAGGACGAATAAAAGCGTGAGAATCAGGACGATGGACGGACTTGCGGCAAGGCGCAAATGCCACGCCAGCATTACCCCTATCACGCCGGAGCCGGCGCAAAAAATCGCACTCAGGAGCATGAGACGCGGCATTCGTTTCACCAATAAGGAAGCGGTTGCTGCTGGCGTCACGAGCATCGCAGTAATCAGAATCGCGCCAACGGCCTGAATCGCAATCACGGCTGCCATTGCCAGCATCACCAGCAACAAGTAACGAAATCCTTCTACCGGATAGCGCAGCGTTGTTCCTAAAACCGGATCAAATGAAGTAATCAGCAATTCTTTATAAAACGCGCGAATAGTCAGGAGAATCAGACCACCAACAATTGCAATTGCCAGCAGATCATAACCTTCCAGCGCGACGATATTTCCAATCAATAAATCGTCGAGATGTCCGGCTGCCTTCTGATTTAGCTTCAGGATGATCAGACCGAGCGCCACCGCCCCGGTGAGGACAATCCCGACTGCGGTATCTTCGCGGAGTTTGGAACCGCGTGTAATAAAACCAATGACGATTGCCGCGATTCCACCAGCGATCATCGCCCCAATCATCAACGGCCCGTTGACGCCGCCGACAACATAGGCAACAGCGATTCCCGGAACAACGGCATGACCAAGCGCATCGGCAAAGAACGCCATACCACGTACCACGACGAACGCGCCAAGCACCCCTGTTACGATGCCAAGCATAAGCGCACCCAAAAGCGCCCTTTGCATGAAAGGATAACTCAATGGCTGACACAACAAGGTATACAGCACACTATCAACTTGACAAATAGTTGGCATGGCTTATCGAAGGTGGAAATTTATGGACAGCATTGATCCGCCAACATGACCATCTGTTGGCCTTCACGCCAGATCGCCAGTTGACTGCCAAACGCACCTGCCAGGATTTCGGGCTGAAAAACCTGCGCAGGTGTGCCGTAACCATAAACGCGGCGATTAAGAATCAGGAGTTCGTCAAAGCGCGTGGAAACGGTGTTCAGATCGTGCGTGGCGAGCAGAACAGTTACACCATCATCGCGGAGTTCATCCAATGTATTAAACATTGCTTCCTGTGCGGCCTGGTCAACGCCTGCGAACGGCTCATCCAGCAATAGCACCGTTGCCCCTTGCGCCAGCGCTCGCGCGATGAACACACGGCGCTTTTGACCGCCAGACAGTTCGCCTATCTGTCGATCTTTCAAATGAGCGATGCCGAGCCGCTCCAATGCAGATAGGGCTGTCTCACGGTGATAACGGTTGGGCAACCGAAACCAGCCAACCTTGCGCGCCAGTCCCATCACAGCAACATCCAGGACGGAAACAGGGAATGACCAATCTACATCACCCGACTGGGGTACATAGGCAACCTGACGACGCGAATCCAGCCCCGTTTCGCCATAAATGCGTACTTGTCCGTTACGGGATGGAATCAACCCGACAATCGCCTTGAACAGCGTTGATTTACCAGCGCCATTTGGCCCAACCAACGCCACACGTTTTCCTGTGTGAATACAAAAACTCACATTTTCAATCGCAGGAGACGCGCCATATCCCGCAGTCAGATTTTCGACTTCGAGGGCAGACGGTTGAATTTGAACGATTGGGGGCTGTTCCAGATTGCGCATAACTTCCAATTGATACTCTGTATCAAGAATATCAGAGGTTGCACCGTTCGGCAAGAGTGGAAGACAAATTTATACACAAACTATATCTATGAAATGTGTATCGAAAAACAGGAATCCAGATTCGGCGATCCAGATTCCTGTTTCCTCAATATTTGGTTTGATACTAGAGTCTGTCATGGACTTACCAAGCTGAAAGCTGGTTGAATATAATAACGACG
>CAYSOC010000057.1:0-35179 GCA_964432445.1 uncultured Anaerolineaceae bacterium | reverse complement strand
GCCGATTGCACTCATTGGATTATTTTTCTGCTGGCTGCTGATTGTCCTGATTTATCCCGGCGAATTTCACGGGAAGATGGCAACTGTAAAACTGCCACCACCGCAGACCTATCCACAACTATTGAATCGAACCATCCTGATTGTGATCGGTCTGTTGATCGCGTTTCTGCTTGGTGCGCCAATTGCCTCTGCTGCGTTTATTGCCGCCTCTCTGTTGTTTATATCGCGGTTGCGACCCGGAAAGTTGCTCGAAATTGAATGGGATTTGCTCGTATTTTTCGCAGCACTGTTCATCGTGACAGGCGCTATCGAGACAACGGGTATCAGCAATGAGTTGTTCAAACTTGTTGCGCCCATCATCAATAGCGGCACGGCGGCATTCAGTGCGGTCACAGTCGTATTGAGCAACCTTGTTTCCAACGTACCTGCGGTATTGCTGTTTCGTCCGATCATCCCGACACTGGCAAACCCGGAACGCGCATGGCTGACATTGGCAATGGCTTCGACACTGGCGGGAAATCTGACGTTGCTCGGTTCGGTGGCAAATCTGATTGTTGCCGAAGTTGCCGGGGTGCGCGGTGTCAAACTCACTTTTGTTGAATACCTGAAAGTGGGATTACCGCTTACCTTGATCACAGTTGTGATCGGCGTGCTATGGTTGAGCATTACGTGAAAAATTTACTTCGGCGTGTGTTGCGCCCGGTTCGCACGTTGCCAAGCCGCGCCGCCTACGCGCTCTGGGCAGCCCACTATCCACCAACGGCGCACAATGCCCTGATGAAGCTGGAGCAGGCAGCGATGCTTGACTTGCTCCCTGATCCACCGGGGAAAACTGTGCTTGACCTTGCTTGCGGCAGCGGGCGCTATGCGTTAATTCTGAGAGGACGCGGCGCAAAAACCGTGATCGGGTTGGATAACAGCCCGGATATGCTGCACCATGCTGCGGTTAATTGCGCTCTGGCAGAAATGGACACGATCCCGCTGGCATCAGGTTCGGTAGATTTGATTGTTTGCGGTCTGGCTGTGGGACACCTGCCCACCGAACGGATGCAGCGCACGTTTGCCGAATGTGCGCGCATTTTGCGCCCCGATGGAATCCTGCTGTTCAGCGATTTTCACCCCTTTGCCTATCTCAGTGGTGGGCGACGCATTTTCACAGATACGCAGGGGAAACAATACGCAGTAGAACATCACCCTCATTTGATCTCCGAATACTTTTCGGCAATGTCTACTGTCGGGCTACACGTAGATGCAATTCGTGAGATTATGGGCGAAAACATGCGGATTCCCGGTGTTCTGGTGATGCGTGGCATAAAACAAGGCTAATGGCGAAATATGATTCGCTGTAAACTGCCTGCCAAAATTTTTCTTTGATATATAATGGCTCTCTGAAAAGTTCGCATGAGGAGAGCTATCTTGAGAATAAAATTTTCCGTCGCGGCACTGGTCGTGATTGTTGGCCTGATTTTTGCCAGCAGCGCGGCGAGTGTTTCGCCTGCGAAAGCGGGTTTTCCTTTTAGTTTACAAGGCGGTTTCAGCCTTTCTCCACGTCTACAGGCAACAGCGCTGGCGACCTACGCCGCAACTGATGAAGGCGGCGATATTGATGTCAATCCGCGCACGATGACGCCAACGCCGACCCTCCCGCCGCTGGGAACGCCGGGAGGTGGGTTCAACAACAACGGAACACAAATTCCGTTGCCGACACGCACGGGCAAATTTGACGTTCCCCCGACTCTCGATGAACTCCTGAAGCAGTTCCCGGATTTGAAGCAGTACATCGATCCAAATCTGAAAGTTGATCAGATCGATTTGGGGGAACTCTATAAGAAACTGGTCACGATTTACAACGAGAAGGGCGCGTCTGGTCTTGCGGTATTCCTCAAGGATTCCGGCCTGCTCGAAAAATTCAACCTGCCGATCTCCTATCTTGATCTGCTGATGGTCTTCGATAAGGAAGGCATCGACGGCGTGACCAAGCTGGCGAAGGATCGCGGCTATATCAACATGAAGAACGAAGTGCTGGCCTATGTAACACCAGCCAATACTTCCGATGTTGACCAGATTGTTGCAGACTTGCTCAAACTCGGCGTCAGCGCCTATCCTCCCCTGAATGCTTTCGGGCAACTGGAAATCGGTATTCCGCTGGATGTGCTTGCGGCGTATCAAACCCCCGGCACACTCATCAAGTATCTGGTGAGCGTGGCAACGGTAAAGAATATCGCAGCGATTGATGCCCCGATGCCGAAATCGACCACTGACAGACTTACCCCGGCGATGGTTCCGATGGTGATCGGTCAGGGCGGTAAGTTTATCGGTGTTGAGGCATGGCACAAGGCTGGCATCACGGGTAAAGGCGTCAAGGTTGGCGTCCTCGATCTCGGTTTCGGGCGCATCAAAGAATTGATGAACGGCAAGGATTTGCCGAAGACTATCAAGACCGCTCAGGATATTGATGAACTGAACGAGATGGAAGAAGTTCACGGCACGGCTTGCACGCAGATTGTGTTCAGCGCTGCGCCAGACGCCGAAATCTTCGTTGGAATGGCAGACACTGACGACAACTACAACGATTCGATCAACTTCTTCATCAAGAATAAGGTGAACATCATCACCTATTCAGTAGGTGGATCAGTTGGTCCGCGCGATGGCACATTCGGCGAAGCGCTCGTTGTTGATGAAATTGTAGAAAAGACTGGTGTCCTCTGGTTGACTGCCGCCGGCAACGAAGCCACTAACCACACCATCTTCAAATTCACCGATAAGGATGGTGACGGCGCTAACGACTTTGGCAACGAAGAGCAGTCGATGCCGTTCATTGCTTTCGATACAGTTACGCGCGTGATCATGAACTGGAACGGCAACTGGAAGGGCGGCGAAAAGAACGAATTCACGATCAGCGTTTTCGATGAAAGCGGTGAAGAAGTCGCCACAGCCGCCGAACCCAAGCGCGGACGCAAGAATGATTTTCCGTTCCAGATCGTCCGCTTCCGCAGCAAACCCGAAGAGAAGTATTTCATTGTTGTTCGGCGCGGCAGCAAAACCAAAGTTGACGCCACAATGGATATTTTCGTGGGCAATGCGTTGTTCCCGGAATGGGCGTTGGTCAAGGAACGCAGTGTAACCGTCCCCGGTGATTCCAATTCTTCGCTGACTGTCGGCGCAACCGGGCTGACGAAGGACAAGATCGAAGACTATAGTTCACAGGGACCAGCAATGGACGGGCGCAACAAGCCGGATGTTACCGCCCCGACAGGTGAAAAGATTGCCGCCTATCCGCGCGGTTTCTATGGTACGTCTGGCGCAACACCGTTGACCGCTGGTGTTGCTGCTCTCTATTTCCAGGCGTTCCCCGGCATTTCGGCGGCAGAGGTACGCGCTGCGATTGAAAAGAATGTGGTAGACCTCGGTAAGAAGGGGATAGACCCGGTGTTTGGCGCGGGGCGTATCAAGTTGCCCGATCCATCGACCATCAATGCAGATGGTGGCCCAGACCCCGATGTAACACCCGAACCCGGTTCCGAAGACCCGGATGCCGAACCAACGGCTACCCCGATTGGCAAAGTGACGCCAACCAAAGCCCCGACCAAGCCCGCCCCAAGCAAGGTAGCTGGCGAGATTACCGAAACTTCGGTCAAGTTCAACGTGACCACGAAGGGCGTTAAGGGGTTGCAGGTCAACGTCAGCTTCAGGATCGATGGCTTCAAGGGCAAGAGTGGCCTGGTTGCCGTTATTTTCGGTCAGAATGGCGGTAAAACTGCTGTGAAGCCCAAGACCAGCAAGTACACCATCGGTGGAACGCTCGGTACATCCAGCGCGTTCACCTCGAAATTTGCCTCCGCAGAGTTCGAGAACGTGCCGCTGTTCCTGCCCAATTCGGAATTTGGAAACCTGCCTAAAGGTGATAACGAACTGGTGTATATTGTGGCGCTTGTTGACCCAAGCAAGAGCGGTGATGATGCGTTAATTGTTGCTTCTGATCCAGAATCGATCACAGTAACGCGCAAGTAACCGATTTTCAACCGAAGCCACTATTCAGGTGGCTTTGAAAAGATGATAAAATAAAGACCTCCAGGTGTTGTGCCTGGAGGTCTTTTACAATCTCAGACTGACACTTTGATTGTCAGTTCAAATAACCTTATTTTTTCTCGCGGGCGATAAAATTCAGGATAATCCGCACTTCATTATTTGCCCGGAGTCCGCCAGTAGACGGCGCTTCAAAACCCCAATCGCTCATTTTGGCATCTGTGATCGCAGTTCCATAGAGGACGCCATCCTTGATTGCTGCAGAGATTTTAAATTCCGTCGGGCGTGCCTTTTCACGCACGAACAAATCGCCCTTGATCGTGAAGTTCAGTGTTTCGCCTTCGATGTAGGCGCGTGCTGGCAATCCGACAAGTTCGTTTGGTACAAACCGCGCCAGTTTATAGGTGTTCGATTCCAGCCAACGGCGGCGAATCTGACCGTCGCGCTGCGGTGAATCGCTCGTCAACTGGCTGACATCAACAACGATATCACCGAGGATGCTATTGGCGACGTTCTGCTTGTCAATTCCGATTTCGCCAGAAATTGCGGTGCTGACTCCCACAGCCAGGCCAAAGCGGTTGCCATCGAAAAAGATTTCGCCCACCTGATAGCACGCTTCGGATTCCTTCCCGGCAATAGCAAAGACAATCAGGCCGCCTTCCCCGGCGGGCGCAGCAGTTGTTGCGGCAGCCGTTGCAACCGCAGTCGCGGCTTGCGTCGCAACAGCTTGACCTGTCGGGGTTGCGGTTGCCTTACGATCCTCGGTACAGGAAGTATAGGGGCGCGTGGTCTGATCAAACGGCTGATTAATCGGGCGTGCAGGGATGATATTACTCATCAGGCGCGAAGTTTCCGCACGTGCAGAAGGAGTAACGGGAGTTTTGGTTGGGCGTTTGAGCGAGAGTGTCGGTGCAACAGGCTGACCCGTACTGGCGGCCTGCGTTGTCCCGGAAATGACCAAAATATCAAAGGTATAGATTGCTACTGCGACAACCAGCACAGCGGCAACTAATGCCATAACTATTCGGATGCGTTTATCTTTCAGCATTACATTACTCCATTAAATGAGACAGCAGTCCGAATATAAACAACAGAGTCGTAAAAATGCTGCAAAAAAGGTGAATATTCAATGAGGATTACGTATGATCTGCGCAATATTTTTTCAATTGCGCAACCCGCCGTTAACACGGGCGTATTTTAATATCGAGACGTTATAATCATCATGCAGCAACAGGAACAGAACGCCAGATGAGCTTTGAAATTGGACAGACCGTAGGCCATTATCATATTACCGAGCGACTCGGACAGGGTGGGATGGCAACGGTCTACCGTGCGCGCGATGTACGTCTGGAACGTGATGTTGCCCTGAAAGTTTTGCACCCGGCATTTAAAAATGATCCTTCGTTCAATGAGCGTTTCACCCGCGAGGCGCGCATTGTTGCCAATCTCAACCACGACAATATCATTCCTGTGTTTGATACTGGCGAACAGGATGGGCAAGCCTATCTGGTGATGCGCTTCATTAATGGTGAAACGCTCAAGGCGCGGTTGTCACACGGTCCACTCACCGTCGATGAAACGATCAAAATCATGGATGCGGTTGCGGGGGCGCTGGATTTTGCCCATCGCGCGGGAATCCTGCACCGTGACATCAAGCCTTCCAACATCCTGATTGAGGGAGAAACCGGGAAACCGTTTCTGGCAGATTTCGGCCTCGCGCGTATGGCAGATGCAGGCGAATCCACCATGAGTCAGGACGTGATGCTTGGGACGCCGCATTATATTTCGCCAGAACAGGCACAGGGGATGCGCGACCTTTCCGCCACTACCGATATATATTCACTTGGTGTCGTCCTCTATGAAATTGTGGTCGGGCGGGTTCCGTTTATGGCAGACACGCCTTATGCAATCGTGCATGATCATATTTTCGCGCCGTTGCCCTTGCCAACCCAGATTAATCCCAACGTCCCCAAAGCAGTTGAAAATGTATTGCTGCGCGCGCTCGCCAAAGATCGCAATGATCGCTATGCTTCGGCATCCGATCTGGCAACAGCGTTCAAACAGGCCGCCCAGGAAAGCGGCATGGAAACCATGCCAAGCGGCTCATATCGCGTTCCATTTCCGCTAAATGAGAAAGTGACACGCGGGACGACTGCTTTGGATACGCCCCGTCCCAGTTCGGGCAGCGTCTACCCGACTGTTTCCATGCCAAGCGCAACCCCAACGCCAACAGCAGCAATCACCGCAGGTCTTATTCTCTCGAATGAATCATCAGTCCGCACGATCAGCGAGTTGCGACGGATTCAACAACGCCAGCACCAGCGCCGGAATTTGTGGGTGTTTATTGGACTTGCCGGGTTAATCCTGACGTGTCTTGCCGGAACAATTGTCAGCGTGTCCGCCTTTGCCGATCCGCTGGTGCGGCAGAATTTTTCGCTCCCATCGCACCCCGAAGGTACGCCGTTTATCATCATGAATAGTACCTTCATTGCGCCGCCAGGTACGCCACCGTCTGCGTTTCCCAACGTCACCGTTGCTCCTACAAGCCAGCCAGACGCGGACGAAACGCTGAAAACAATTACCGGCAAGCTGAACGATCCCACGACGCCATTGCTTGAACGCGATAAGATCATTGAACAGCTATACACACGTGCTAAAGATGGAACAGGCGGGATTCTATTCTATCGGCGGCTTGCAAATCAAAACCCCAAAATAGCCGAAGTGCAGGCAGTTGCAGCGGTAGCCTTTATGCAGAACAAAAACCCCGCCATTGCAGAAGATCACATGAAAGATGCTATCAATCTGGATGCCGATTCCGCCTATGTACTTCTCATGCGTGGCTGGCTATTGAAAGAAAGCAAAGATATAGACAAAGCCAAGACTGCCCTGTCAAAGGCAAAAGACGCTCCGAAAGCCTCTGCATGGGTAGTAGAAGAAGCAAAAGCGCTGCTCGCTGAATTGGGATAATTTCGAGACGACGGGTTGATCCACCCCACCAGCACATTATGATATAATTGGCGCATGAATATCGCATTGCGTCCAAAAAATATCACCCTGAACAAACAGACGGGTGAACTGGTCATTGATTGGCCTGAGCGTACTTGTCATTATCCGTTAAGCCACCTGCGCGAGGCGTGTCCATGTGTGGAATGTCGCGGTGGTCATGAAAATATGGGGATCGAAAACGGCCCGGATAATATCCTCGCACTGACGCCTGCCCGTTCCTACAAAGTCGAAAACGTCGCGCTTGTCGGCAATTATGCCCTGCAATTCCACTGGGACGACGGTCACAGCACCGGAATTTATACCTGGGACTACCTGTATCATCTCTGCCCACCCGTCAACGAACAAGGTACACCCTGATGTTTGAGAAATCGAATTCTGAAAACCAGTTGCCAGAAGATAGCTTCTTGCGATCTCTGGCGATGGAGCTTTTTGATCGTTGTCTTGCGGAACAAAATCTGATGTTGATGGAAACCTTCATTGAACATCAGCTTACCGAGGAACCCATCCCTTTTGAACTTCTGATCGGGTTGCGCGATGATCTTGGGAGCAGAATGCGCGAATTGCGCGGAAAACGGTTTGAACTCCGCGCTGGCCTGGTGCAGGAGGTTTCCGAACGTTGCGGTGTAGATATTGCTCCCTTTCTCCCGATGCACAGCCCCGAACAGATCACCAGAATGCAAGCCCGACAAATCACCGAATTGATCACAGCACAAAAACAGATTTCTATCGAAACCCTGCTGAATTTCAACGCGCGTGCCGAGTCTTTCTTGCAAAATGTGCGTCGTGTACAGCATGAACTGGAATTAACTGCCGGCGTTCATGCCCTGATTTCGGATTGGCTGGATGGTTATCTGGCAACACTTGGTTATCAGGATTGGTTGAATACCACCCACGACAGAGGCTATGTGCAGTGAACCCCGACCACACCCTCGATTATCAATTGAAACCCGGCTTGCTGCGGGAAATTCTGATTGATGAAGCAACCCTACAGGCACGAATCCGCGAACTTGGCGCGCAGATTTCGCGGGATTATACGGGAATCAAGGATTTACTGCTGATCGCCGTCCTGAAAGGCAGTGTTATCTTCCTGACCGATCTGATGCGTCAAATCACCGTCCCACATGCGATAGACTTCATGGCGGTTTCCAGCTATGGGTTGCACGCACGCGAGACGACGGGCGTGGTACGCATTGAACTCGATCTGCGGCAGGAAATCGCCGGACGTGAAATTCTGATTGTGGAGGATATAGTCGATAGCGGCACAACCCTCAACTATATTCGTAGGCTTCTGGAAGCACGCCAACCCAAACGCATTCGCATTTGCAGCCTTCTCAGCAAGCCCAGCCGCCGCGAAACCGAAGTTCCACTGGATTACATCGGCTTCGAGATCGAAAACAAATTTGTGTTTGGCTATGGGCTTGATCTGGATGAACTCTATCGCAATCTGCCCTATATCGGCGTGGTTGATACAAGCACATGACCGAGCCGTTAAACGTCACACCGACACCGCTGGAACGTCCCTTGTCGTGGCCTCCAATCCTCAACGCGCTACAACCGATCCTCACAGCACAAAAATCAACGGTCTATCTGGTTGGCGGTACGGTGCGCGATGCCTTCCTGAACCGCCCGATACACGACCTTGATTTTGTCACCGGAATGGATGGTCAACAGGTAGCGCGTGCGATTGCAAACACTTTTCAGGGCGATTATTATGCCCTTGACCCGGAACGCGGTATCGGGCGCGCGATCATCCAGTTTGAGGGAGAACGTTATGAAATTGACGTGTCGCGTTTTCGGGGCGATACACTTGGGGATGATCTAATCGGGCGCGATTTCACCATCAACGCGATAGCGATGCCGATAGATGCCGCCAACGCTGATTTCTCGCTGATCATCGATCCGCTGAATGGGCGTGCCGACATCAAGGCAAAACGGATTCGACGCTGCTCTCCAGCTTCTATTACCGATGATCCGATTCGCGGCCTGCGTGCGGTACGGTTAGCGAATATCCTCAAAATGCAGATTGAGCAGCAAACACGCGCTGACATCAAAGCGAATGCCGCGAATCTCCATACCACCTCAATGGAGCGCATCCGCGACGAATTTATGAAAGTGCTGGATAGCCCGACACCCCATGCAGCGTTGCGGGCATTGGACACTTTGGGCTATCTAAAACTGATTGTGCCGGAAACCGCAGCGCTTAAGGGCGTCACGCAACGCCCGCCGCACATTTTCGATGTGTGGGAGCATACGCTGAAGGTTGTCGAAGCGACGGACATCATCCTGACGGTGATCAGCCCGGAGCGTACCACCGATACCGCCGCCGATGGATTTTATGGCATGGTCGTCTATCGACTGGATCGCTATCGTAGGCAATTGCAGGCACACCTCGCGCATGAATGGCCTAATGGACGCACGCACCGCGCATTATTGATTTTTGGCGCGTTGATGCACGATATTTCCAAGCCGGAAACACGCACGGTAGACGAAGATGGAATCGCCCATTTTTATAATCATGAGCGTATCGGCGCAGACGTGGCTTATAAGCGCGCACTGGCGTTGAAATTGAGCATTGATGAGGCTAGTCGTCTGGCAGATATGGTACGCTATCATATGCGCCCGCCCAATCTGGGTATGACGAATACCGGGGAAGTATCCAGCCGTAGCCTGTACCGTTATTGGAATGCAGCGGGAGAGGCGGGCGTCGATGTGGCTATTCTCACACAAGCCGACTATATCGGGGTCTATGGACACACCGTGCAGTTGCCACTCTGGTTGGCGCATCTGGAAATCGTTGCCCAACTGCTGGAAGCCTATTATTTCCAGCGGGAAAAGTCGGTCATGCCGCCGCCTTTGGTCAATGGTAATGAGTTGATGCAGGAGTTATCAATCCAGCCCGGCCCGAAAGTTGGTCATCTGTTGCGCCGGATTCACGAAGCGCAGGCCGTCGGAGAGGTTAGCACACGCGAAGATGCCCTGACTTTTGCCCGACGCGAACTGGAAACCCCAACGCCCGACCCGGCTGAGTAATGGCTTAGAATTGCCAAAATCGGCGTATGTTGCTTGACAATCAATCTGTCTATCCACTATTGTAGTGTCAGGAAGTAACGCTGTTTAACGTTAGTGACAGAGGATGTTATGAATTTTACGTTGCCGCTTACCAGCATTGCGTTTTTAGCTGGAGTTTTGTCGTTTATTTCTCCGTGCGTTCTGCCACTCGTTCCAGCCTATATCAGCTATCTTGGCGTTCGCGCTGGTCAACAAACCTCTCTTGAGAATGAGAACCCGAAACGCGGTCAAATTTCAGCAAATCGCGTAACGCTGTTCCTGCACGGGTTGATGTTCGTGGCGGGAATGTCGTTTGTGTTTGTATTCTTCGGGCTGGCAGTAAACACAGGGCTGCGGCTGGTTGGGGTCAGCACCTATGACATCCAAATCTGGACAGCGAAACTTGGCGGCGTGCTGGTGATTATTTTCGGGTTGCATGTTCTCGGCATTTTTGGCTGGATCATTTCGCAACTGGTGAAACGCACCTCGTCTGAAAGCAGCGCCGGGAGGATGCTACAGCGAATTCAGGCCGTTTTATACGCCGATACCCGCCATCAGATGAAGCGGGATGAACGCCGGGGTTATGTTGGTTCGTTGTTGATGGGTGTTTTCTTCGCGGCAGGCTGGACACCGTGCATCGGCCCGATTTATGGCTCTATCCTGACCTTTGCGACCAATGTCTCTGCAAGTGGCGCGATTGTCCCGCTTCTGGCCTATTCTTTCGGGATTGGCCTGCCATTCCTGCTGGCGGCAATCGGCCTGGATACGATCAAGCCGCTGTTCCGTGCGATTCAGAAGCGCATGAAAGTGGTAGAACTTGTTAGCGGTCTGCTCCTGATTTTCATGGGCTTCCTGCTGCTCACCGGACGTATCGCAGAAATCTCTGGCAAACTGACCGGATTGGCAGATTACCAGTATCGTCTGGAAGAATGTACCGTTGGTGTTGCCGAAGGCACAATCACCAGCGCTGATCATGGTCTGTGCATGGAAAAGGGATTGAGCCTTGTCAAGCGGATGCGCGCGTGCGACGCGGCTATTGCCTCTGGCGAGATTATGCTGACAGATCGGGAAGCGTGTGTCGATAAGGGATTGAGCGAGTTTAAAAAGCAGAAACAGTAGCCGTTAAATGATAACGAAGATTTGATCGCTGATCCCGATAGGCGTTGTATGGACTGGCATAAGTGCATTTGGGCGTGCCGATGGGTACGCCCGCACAAAAATATTGCATTGTTTATTGAAATATTGAATTTTATATCTTAATATTCTAATCCATTTTAAGATATTTAAATGGGATAAAATTTAAATGGCGAGTTTATCAGAACGTGTAAAAATGTTTAATTATTGGTTGTCCAAAACCTATGGGATCAATACAAAATTGAGTTTGTTTTTGGAAGAAGGTGGTCTATCAGAAGACGAGATACAGCAAATTAAATCAACCTACCTGGAACAATTTTTGGATGATGTGTCCTTCTTATTAAATAATTTGACTACAGGAAAAAATGGTACGCGCCTGAATCCGATCATGCTGCGTTATTTCGGGTTATCTACTGGCCAAACAGAAACACTGGAAGAAATCGGTAAAAGCCTGAATCTTAGCAGAGAACGCATACGGCAATTGATCAAAAAACGTCTCGTATTTTACCGAAAATATAAAGGACAACTCCAACAATCGCTTATATTTATGGCGCGACAGTTATTGGAGCAAGCCAAAAACACGATTTCTATAGATGAAAGGTCAACAGTACCTCCATCACACCCGCTACTAGAACAACCTGAAGACACAACTTTGCCAATCAATGAACCAACGCTCGATGAATCGATAGACATGCAGAGTCTTGAGCAATTTGCTTACTATCACATAGGTCGTGCAGCACAATGGGTATGGCTTGGTTTATCCCCTGAAAATCGCACTGAGGGACGATTTCGAGAACAACTTGATATGATCCTGCAAAAAGCGCTTGTTCAATGTGAGATTTCTGAACATCGATTTGTGAGTCCATTCGAGCGCCCCGCTAATATGCAACGCCCCTATACATCTTCATCCATTTCCAATTCCAATTCAAAATCATCGGGATCGAAAGTTCCAGCGTATGTTCTTAAACAACGCGAAACTTATCCGAACGCCTATGAAAAGTGGAATAGAGCAGATGAGGAAATGCTAGAGAAAATGTTCAATTCTGGTGCAACAATTGACGCAATCGCCGCGCATTTTTCCCGCAAACCAAGCGCAATCCGATCCCGCCTGAAAAAATTGGGATTGTTGGATGAAACCTGAAAGTTTCTATAACTGTGCCAGCGGTATGGGAAAACTGACTGTTGTGCCTTCGCCCAACGTACTTTGCACATCGAACACCACACCGAGCGAATCCGCCAACCGTTTCGCCAGCGTCAGACCAACACCGATCCCGCCGTAGCGTTTGGTGGTAGAGTGATCCGCCGTCCAGAATGGCTCCCACATATGCGCCAAATCCTGCGGGCGTATCCCGATTCCAAAGTCCTGTACGCCAATGCGTAAATGATCCGATGCCTCGACGTTGGCGCTGATGATCACCGGCGTTCCATTGCTGAATTTGAGCGCGTTATCGACCAGTTGCAGCAGAATTTGTGTCAGCGCCGTGCTGTCGCTCCATGCCAACGGCAGATTTTTGGGGACATCGCGCTGCAATCGTGCGACATTTTCATTTTTCCAGATGCGGCTGCGGCGACGCAACACAGAATTAATCACATCGCTGACGCTGATGGTATCGAGTTTGCGCGGCTTGCTGGCGAGGACAAGTTCGGAGAGATCATTGGTGCGTTCCTGCAATCGCCCAATTGCCTGATGTGCCTGCTCAAACAGCAATGCGCGATCCCGTCCATCATCTTTTTCGAGCAGATTTACAGAGCTTTTGATGTGCAACAGCGGCGTATTCAATTCATGAATGATGTTATTGATGATCAGTTCGATCATCTCTTTGCCGCGTCGTTCGGAGTCCAGCGCGTCGCGCAGTTCCTGATGATGATCTTCATCCCGGCGTTTCTGGCGGAGCATCATCCGAACGCGCGTCACGATGGCTGCCGGGTCGGGCTGAATCGGCAGGAGATCATCTGCCCCTGCTTCGAGGCAACTTTCAGCCTGCTGTTCATCGGCAATTTCGGTCAGGATAACGGGAACAAAACGTGCGGCGTGTTCGGCCTTGAGCGATTCGCAGAGAGCAAAAGCGTTAGGCCATTCCACACTAAGCAAGATTAAATCGGGCTGGAGCGTGCGCGCCGACTCGATAGCCGTATCTTGTCGACTAAGTGTTTCAATCCGAAAGGTATGCGCGTCGTTCAGGGCGCGGGCGATACGATCTGGTTTACGGTTGACTACCAGCAATGTTGGTGTGCTTTGAATCATCATAACCATTCAACCCCTGTGCCATCCATTGTAGGCACAAAGGGTCAGCGATTCAAGCGAATTTCTGTTGTAAGTGTCCCATACAAACGGCCTCCTGACGCGGTTGTGAGGCTCCGTAAGGAAGAATTAACCGTCGCTGGTGCGAAAGGTATGGTCAGGTTGAGTTGGTTAGTTGCTTCCAATGCAGGCCACAATACAGACGCTTTTGCAGTTGTCGCGTGTTCGGAATCGGCACATGCCAGCACAAAATCCTGAACAATTTTCGGCTCCTGCGGAATAATCTGAAGCGCTGCGACAACTGCGCCGTTCGCCCATGCCAGTTTTCCGGTTATCTTCATCGGGAGTCCGGTTGAATTGTTGATGAATGCGGGACAGGGTGGTTGTTGTAGCGATGGGTAGAATATGCCTTCGCCACTCATTTCACCCTTGGCATTGACCATTAACTCAAGGCCAGCGTTATAGCGAATATCTGCCCAATACGCGCCATTGTAAATCTGATAGTTGATCTGCATCCGCCACGTACCCTCATATGTTTTAGGATCATAGGGAAGGGTAGGCGCAGGAGATGGCGTAATTGTTGGACGTGGGGTGCTGGTAACCACCTGAATGATCGGCGTGATCACAATCGGCCTAGCGGCAACCGTCACCGCAACAGGCGTCGGTGCAGCAAGTGGACGACACCCCGCCAGCAGAAGGACTAATGCGAATAGAGCCGGGAATTTTTTACGCATGACTGCAAGTGTAACGTCATGGCGCGATCTGGTCAAACGGCTTTTCGCGGGCGTCAATCATGGCAAGGAGTGCATTCAACCCCGCGCGTGCCGCTTCGCGCGTCTGCTCATCAATATCTAATTCGGCAAACTCGTCTTCATCCAGCGTGAGCGTGCGCCCATCAGGATGTATCCATACATCCAGCGCCAGATCGACATTGCGGATTTCGTGTTCTGCAAGTTGCGCCGGGTGCGTAATGTTACAGTACCAGCCTTTGAGATGATCATCACTCACATCATGTACTTCAAAAATATTGAACCAGCGATCATCGAAGAAATATTCCACAAAACGATCATTGCGCCGCCAGACGATATAGCCTGAATCGTGATCGTCCCGGTTAAAACGCGCCTCAATGATCATCAGGTGTGGCGTGCGTTGCAACAACACCCCTTTGTATGACCAATCGACTGCACCCTTTGGATTCAATTTATAGACAATAATTTCATCCATTCGGCAGATTGTACCAAAAAAAAGCTGTTTTCTGCTGCACAGATGCATTATCCCTGGTACACTACAGGGCAATTGTGATCAAGAGGAAACTCCAATTGTCCGCCCAATCCCTTGTTTTGCTCCCACAGCCGCGCACCCTCGAATTTGCCGAGGCAGGGAGCGTTTCATTTACTGCCCTTTTGGAATTGCATAATTTCCGCGCGCTATTTGACACCCCTCCCGATGGTTTGAAATTTTATATTGATGATCGCGCGGCTTCTGGAACTTCGCCTGATAAAGCATTACAGAGTTATACCCTCACAGTTGATAATAACGGCATCATCATCGTTGCGCGCGGCGAAAGCGGAGCATTCTATGCGCTCTGCACCCTCAAACAGATTCAGCAACAGACCAACGGCGCAATCCCTCATTTGCGCATTGAAGACAGCCCGGATTTTCCCCGGCGCGGCGTGATGCTCGATATTTCCCGCGATAAAGTCCCGACGGTAGAAACCCTCAAAGCGCTGATCGATAAACTGGCATCGTGGAAGATCAATGAATTTCAACTCTATACCGAACATACCTATGCCTATCAGAATCACCGTGTTGTCTGGGAAAACGCCAGTCCGCTGACGCCGGAAGACATTCATACGCTGGATTATTATTGCCGCGAAGTATTTATCGACCTTGTGCCGAATCAAAACAGTTTTGGGCATTTCCACCGCTGGCTGATGCACCCGGAATATGCCCATCTCGCGGAGTATCCCGAAGGATTTGACTGGCCGATTTTCATTACGCCGCGCCCGTTCAGTTTGAATGCTGCCGATCCCGATGTATTCCCCTTCATAGATGAGCTATATGCAGAACTCCTGCCGAATTTTTCCAGCCGCTATTTCAATGTCGGCTGTGATGAAACGTTCGACCTGGGACGTGGACGCAGCAAGGATTTGGTAGATCGCCAGGGACGTGGACGGGTATACGTAAACTACCTCAAACGCATCTCCGAACTCGTCATCAAACACGGGCGAATCATGCAGTTCTGGGGCGACATCATCATGGAACACCCGGAACTCGTGCCGGAACTGCCAGAGGGTGTAATTGCGCTGGAATGGGGCTATGATGCAACACACCCCTTTGATCAGGATGGTGAACGCTTCGCCAAAGCAGGTGTGCCGTTCTATGTCTGTCCCGGCACATCATCGTGGTTGAGCATGGTCGGGCGTACCAATAACGCACGCGCCAACCTGCTGAGTGCGGCTCAAAACGGGATGAAGCACGGTGCAATCGGCTATCTCAATACCGATTGGGGCGATTATGGACACTGGCAGGCGCTTCCAATCAGCTATCTGGGTTTTGCCTATGGCGCGGCGCTCTCGTGGGCAGGCGAAGCTAACGAGAAAATCGATCTTCCGGCTGCTCTGTCAAGCTATGCGTTCGGGGATGCTACGGGAACAATGGGGCGTCTGGCCTGTGAAATGGGCAACGCCTATCTGCAAATGGACGATCACAAGCATTTCAACGGCGCACACAATGTTCGCGCGTTATTTGCACCGCTGGATAAATTCAGCACCCAAAAATGGTGGGATGGAGAAGGCGATCCGCAAAAAGTCCGTCTAGCGATGGCGGAGATGGAGCGCCTTGCTGGTGAGTTGGATGTTGCACAGCCCGCCGATCCGCTGGTGATCCGCGAATATAAGTTCATGATTGCGTTGTGGCTGCATGGTTGCAAGCGCCTGCTGCTGGCGAGTGGCGACAGCGTAATCACCAAAGAACAGTTACTTGCCGAAATCCTGCCGCTACGCGATGAATTTTCGGCGGTTTGGCTATTACGTAACCGTCCCGGTGGCATGAGCGACAGTCTGGTACGTATGGATCGGCTGATTCAGGAATATCAGTCGTGAGAGCGCTGGAGGAACTGCTTCAGGGCGCACTCGGTAGCGTCTATACAGCAGCAGCAGTGCAGATTCGGCGGCGTGGCGAAGTCATTTACAGCGCCACGCTCGGCACACTCGATCCCGAAGGTCATCCCGATCAGGGCGAACCGGTGCGTTCGGATACATTTTTCGACTTTGCATCATTGACCAAACTATACACTGCAACCGCGTTTTTCAGGCTATTCGATGCGGGCGTAATCAAGCTCGATACCCCTGTCGCAAAATTTCTGCCAGAGTTCAGCGGCGAACGTGCTATCAAGCCGTACCCACATCCTTTGAATACGGGCGAACTGGTGCAGGTTGTGCCGCCCACCGATCAACGTGTTGATGCCCGAACGGTCACATTCTGGCATCTGCTGACACATTCTTCCGGGCTTCCAGCATGGCTGAATCTGCGCGAGGCCGATGATATTCCGGCGCGGTTGGCGATGTGTCTGCACAGCAATTTCGCCTGTGAGCCAGGAACACAGGTAATATATAGCGATGTCGGGTTTATCCTGCTTGGGCTGGTGGTCGCCAAAGTGAATGGAACATCGCTGGAACAGGCAATGCAATCACTGGTGATCCGCCCGATGGGATTCACGATGCGTTATGGCGAACTAACTGAGAATGTCGTGCCGACGGAATTTTGCCAGTGGCGCAAGCGTCGCTTGATCGGGGAAGTCCACGATGAAAACGCGGCAACGTTGGGCGGTGTCGCCGGACACGCCGGACTATTCGGGACGGTGACTGATGCGGCCAGCCTCGGTCAGCTATATCTGGATGACGGCGATCATCTCATCGAAAAAGAAACCGTAAACAAGGCCACCACCCTGCAAATCGGAGATCGCGGCCTCGGCTGGATGATGCGTTCACCGGAAGGGACATCCAGCGGGAAATATTTCAGCCCGAACAGCTATGGACATACCGGGTTTGTCGGCAATTCGCTCTGGGTAGACCCGGAACGCAAACTGGTTTGCGCATTGCTCACCAATAACGTGTTCTTCGGGCGTGACAAGGAAAAGATCATCACGTTTCGCAAGCAGTTTCACGATATAGTGATTGAAAGTCTGGAAGGCAGGTAATCATGGTACGCACCGGACTGGATATTTTTGCACAAAATCCGAGTGTAAGCGGGCGCGTCGGATTACTCGCCAACGTTGCCAGCAAGGATCGTTTCGGGCAAACTGCACTGGCGACGTTGCGCGAAGTGGGTGTAGATGTCGCGGCGGTATTCTCCCCGGAGCATGGCTATTATGGCCTCGGTGCGGCGGGCGAAGCGATCCCGGATTCCCAACTCGGTGAGTCCATTCCAGTCCACAGTCTGTACGGAGAAAACTATACGCCGGAGAGCAGCCTGCTACGCAATCTGGATGCAATGATTATTGACTTGCAGGATACGGGCAATCGTTGGTACACCTTCAGCTATACCATGCGCGGGATGCTCAAGGCGTGCGCAGGCGTTGGCTGCCCGGTGATTGTGCTGGATCGCCCGAACCCGCAGGGCGGGATCATGGTTGAAGGCAACCTTGCTGATCCTGAATATTTCTCGATTGTTGCACCTGCTGCGCTCCCTGCCCGCTACGGTCTAACGTTCGGCGAACTGGCGCGATTCTTCAATCACTCGCTGAGTGCGGATATGTTCGTGATTGCGATGGATGGCTGGCGACGCGATATGCTCTGGCAGGATACAGGTTTGCAGTGGTCAGCGCCTTCGCCGGGGATGCCGCACGCGCTGACCTCGCTCCTCTACAGTGGTACATGCCTGATCGAGGGAACAAATCTCAGCGAGGGACGCGGTACGGCGCTCCCGTTTGAGCAAATCGGCGCTCCATACATTAAAGCGGAAGAACTTTGCAACGCCATGAACGAATTGGAGTTACAAGGATTGGCATTTTCGCCCGCTTGGTTCATCCCGCAAAATAACAAACATGCTGGAGAACGTTGCGAAGGGGTACGGATTCATATGACCGATCCCCATGCGGTGCGCGGGTTTGCCCTCGGCATTCATCTATTGTCTATGGTGCGCGAACTCTACGCAGATGCGTTCGAGTGGCGTCATTTCAACGAAAAAAATGTTTTTGAAACCCTCACGGCGACGCATTTTATCCGGGCAATGCTGGATAGCAGCCAGCCGCCGGAGGATATTCTGGCGCTGTGTGACGAACAGGCAGAAGATTTTCAATCTCAATCGGCAGGATTCTGGCTCTATGACGAATAGCAAGGCATTCATCGGCATCAACGGCGGCGGCACAAAAACGACGCTCGTTGCGGTAGACGAACATTTAAAAGTTTTGACGCAGTTACAAACTGGCGGAACCAATCAAAATAATATCGGCGTGGAGAAGGTGCGCGAAGTGCTGCTCACCGCGATCCACGAATTATTAACGCAGGCGAAACTGACTATCAGCGATATTGGGGGATTGTGTGCTGGACTTTCCGGGGTGGATCGTCCGGCAGACCGGGAAATTTTTACAAAAATTCTGAATGAGATTTGTCCCGGTGTTCCGGTATTTCTGGAAAACGACGGTACGATTGCGCTGGTTGCAGCAGTGGGACGCAAATTCGGCGTGATCACCATCTGCGGGACAGGGACAATTTCCATCGGTGTAGATGAATCCGGCAAATTGGCGCGTGCCAGCGGTTGGGGTTATCTGCTGGATGATGGTTCGGGCTATTGGATCGGACGTGAAGCCTTGACTGCGGTTGCCTATGCACAGGATGGGGCGCAACCGCCAACGCTGCTCAAGGAGCGTATCCTGAAACGTTTGGAGATTGGCAACATCGATGCGATCCTCCCCTGGTTGTACGCGCCGAACCGCAATCCGAACGAAATTGCAGCGCTGGCTGTCGAGGTAGTGAATGCCGCTGATCAAGACCTGACCGCGTTGCAAATTTTGGTGCGCGCTGCTGATGCGCTGGCAAAGCACACACTGGCGGTTATCAAAAATCTGCATTTTGGGAATGTGCAGATTCCAATCGTCGTTTCCGGTGGCATCTTCGATAATGTCGCGCTGGTGCGAAATCGCTTCATCCAGACGCTGCAAACATCGGCTCCCAATATCGAGCCGTTGCTGGCAACACGCGGTGCTGAACTCGGCGCGGCGATTCTGGCGATCCAGCACGCGAACCCCGCTGCCACCTTTGAGCGCGGCGCGACGCCCTTGCCAATTGTCAACCGACGTTCTACAGAATTGCGAAATAGCCTGACAATGCGTATCAGCCATCGTTCGACGCTGGAACTACTCACACTGATGAATCTGGAAGATAGCCGTATTCACGAAGCCATCGCGCCGAATCTGCCTAAAATGGCTGAGTTGATCGATACCATTGCACCGCGTTTCCGCAAAGGCGGACGATTGTTGCTCGTTGGTGCGGGTACGTCGGGACGACTGGCGGTACTGGATGCGGTAGAGTGTCAGCCGACATTTGGCGTTTCGCCGGAGCAGGTAATGGCGATTCTCGCAGGTGGTATAGGTGTGATGGCAGGCGCATCCGAAGATGCGGAAGACAACACGGGAGACGGCGCAGCACAAATCGAGCGCCTGCACGTCAGTGAACTCGATACTGTGATCGGCATCGCTGCCAGCGGATCAACGCCATTCGTGATTGGGGCAATCAATGCAGCAAAGGCACGGGGCGCACTGACCGCCAG
Organism: uncultured Anaerolineaceae bacterium; assembly: GCA_964432445.1. GTDB lineage: Bacteria > Chloroflexota > Anaerolineae > Aggregatilineales > UBA2796 > JBBRMW01. The sequence continues at coordinate 14,952 of CAYSOC010000057.1, read as the reverse complement.
TATTGTGAATGTGATGAATGCTCCGATTAGCTCTTTAACGGCCTATCCATTGGTTGCCGCAACCGGGCCAGAAGTCCTCACCGGGTCAACCCGACTGCGCGCAGGCACGGCGCAAAAACTCACGCTCAACATGATTTCCACCGGGCTGATGATACGCACCGGGCGCACGATGGATAACCTGATGACGGATATGATCGCCAGTAATATCAAACTGCATCAGCGCGCGGCAACCATTGTCAGCGATGCAACCGGACTCAGCACTGAGGAGGCGAGCGCATTGTTGACTAAATCCGACGGTGAGATCAAGACTGCGATTGCCTCTGCGTTGCTCAAGATTAACCCGCAGGAAGCGCGGCTCGAACTCGCAGACGTTGAAGGCAATTTGAACCGCCTGACGAAATAAACACGCGCTACAGACTATCAAAACTATGGATTGCATAGAGAAAAACGATTGAACGAACAACACCTGCGCGAAAAACTGGGGATCGCTGTTGAGTCGATCCTCGCACCGGGATTGGATCAACACTATACTGCGGCAGCATTGGAAATCCGGGTTCAGGATAAGACAGTCTATTCGGGCGTATTCGGGACGGTAGCGCCGGGGCAACCTGCTACCTCCCAAACGCTTTTTGACCTCGGCGAAATCACCGAACTGTTCACGGCGTCTCTGTTTCTGCAATTTGTGAGCATTGGGCGGTTGTGGCTCGATACGCCAGTAAACGTTCTTCTGGAAGAAGCCGACGAATCGCTGAACTTCTATCACCTGCTGACCCAAACCAGCGGCTTGCGTCCCAATATTGACCTGCAAAAACTAAAGGATTATGAAGCGCGTCTGACTGCCATCGAACAGGCCAAGCCTGTCGAACCCGGCGTGAACGTGAATTATTCGCCGCTGGCATTTATGCAGATGGGGCTGGCGCTGGAAAATCTGCACGGCCTGCCCTATGATCAAACACTCTCTGAGATGTTCCTGCAACCGATGGGGATGTCCGCACAATATGCGCCACTGTCGCGGCTGTTGAATGTCGCACCGAATCTGCCCAACTTTCAGCGGGAACCATACGACGAAAACGCACAGGCGCTCGAAGGCGTTTCCGGTCATAGCGGATTATTTGCCAACGCCGCTGATGTTGCAAAACTGGCGCAGCTTTACGTAAATGGTGGCGAATATCAGGGTGATTTGCTCATCTCCGGGCAGCTTGCCGCCGAAGCGCTCCGCGAACACCGTTCGGGGCAGCGTTTCGTATGGAAAGCCTCCGGCGATTATTCCTATGCAGAGGGCGAAACCGGGACGCTGGTATGGATCAACCAGAAGCAGGAACTGGCGTGCGCGTTGCTCACCAATGCCAGCTACTATGGCGCTGGCCGCGAAACACTGGAAAGTTTAAAATCTGCCATCGTACCCGCCATCTCAAATATTCTTGAGGAAGCATGAGTCTCGACCTCTCAAAAACGCTCATCACTGCCGAATCCATCGCACGTCGGGCCGGAGCGCTCCTGCGCGAAGCAACGGGCAAACCGCGCCAGATTGAATACAAGGGCGCGATTGATATGGTTACGCAGTACGACAAGCAAGCCGAAACGCTGATCGTTGCCGCGTTGCGCGAATCCTTCCCCGATCATCTGATTGTCGGGGAAGAAGGCACAGGCGAAGGTGTGCAAACCCTCGGTCATTATACCTGGATCATCGATCCGATTGATGGCACAACAAATTTCGCGCACGGATTGCCGCATTTTTGCACGAGCATCGGGCTGGCTGATCCCGAAGGCAAGCCGCTACTTGGTGTGATTTATGACCCAAACAGGGATGAATGCTTCAAAGCGGTTCGTGGCGGCGGTGCATTTTTGAATGATACCCGGCTGAAAGTGTCGGACATTCGGGATGCGTCGCAGGCGCTCGTACTTTCCGAGTTCCCCTATTCCAAATGGATAGACTTGGATAACAACAGCGAGGAATGGGCGCAAATGCTGCTCCGCACGCAGGCCAGCATCAGCAGCGGGTCGGCGGCGCTGGATTTGTGTTATGTGGCGGCGGGGCGTGTCGATGCGTTCTGGGTACAGGGTTGCAAGCCCTGGGATGTATGCGCCGGGATTGTGCTGGTGGAAGAGGCGGGCGGACGTATCAGCAACTATCGCGGGACGATGGACGGTGTTTATACAGGCGCGCGAATTGTCGCCAGTAATGGACACATTCATGAACGCATTCTCACCATTTTGATGATGGGGCCGATGGCTCCACGCCCCAAAGTTTCCTAAATTTGAGGAATTATGACCCTAACTTTTATTCAGGGAGTTGTCCTGTTTTTTGCTGCCATGATTGCCGGGGCGTTGAACTCTGTTGCGGGTGGCGGTAGTTTCATTTCGTTTCCGGCATTGACGTTCACCGGGGTAACACCCAAACTCGCCAATGCCACGAACACGATGGCACTCTGGCCGGGTTCTGTTGCCAGCGTTGGCGCATATCGCGCGGAAATCCGTCGTCCGATGGAGGCGCGCGTGCCACTATTGATCGTCAGTTTTATCGGTGGCGGGATCGGTGCATATCTACTGTTGGCAACGCCGGAATCGACGTTTGGTTTCCTGTTGCCCTGGCTGTTGTTATTCGCCCTGATGCTGTTTATTTTCGGGAAGCGTGCCAGCACAGCGTTGCGCCGTTCGGCAGCGCGTTTTGATCTGCCATCTCCGGTGATGCTTGGCGGAGTTCTGGCAGCACAACTTTTCGTGAGTGTGTATGGTGGTTTTTTTGGCGGCGGCATCGGGATCATGATGTTGGCGGTGTTGTCGCTGGCAGGTATGGATGACATTCACCACATGAACGGGATCAAAACATTGTTGGCGTCCGTCATTAATGGTGTGGCTGTATTCGTATTCCTGTTTGCGAAGGAAATCCTGTTCCCGCATGTACTGATTATGGTAGTCGGGGCGATCCTCGGTGGTTACTTTGGTGCGTACTTTGCCCGGAAGATCGACCCGAAAATTATTCGTAATTTTGTGATCGTTGTCGGAACGATTATGACGCTGGTATTTTTTATCCGGGCATATTTCCCGGCGTGATATACTCGTTTTGAAGGGAGAGAAACCATGTCAGATTTGATGGTAAAAGCGATTGAGGAAATCCATAAACTTCCAGAGCAGGAGCAGGATGCCATCGCCGCATGGATACTTGAAGAATTGAACTCTGAACGCAAATGGACAGAGTTGTTTGCGGCCTCACAGGATTTACTCTCTGAAATGGCAGATGAAGCGCTGGCCGAATACCGTGCTGGAAAAACGTCGCCGCTTGATCCTGAGCAACTTTGAAATCACATACTACTGAACGTTTCCGTAGACTATTTGCGGCGTTACCAGAAAATATACGCCGGCAGGCACATGAGGCGTACCAATTTTTCAGAGATAACCCCAATCATCCCGGCTTGCAGTTCAAGAGAGTTCACTCCACCAAACCTGTTTATTCTGCCCGAATAAATGTTGATTATCGTGTTCCTGGTATTTTGGACGGGGATGAAATCGTTTGGTTCTGGATAGGACATCATTCAGAATACGACAAATTGTTGCCTCGCTTATAACAAAACAACAATTCGCCATTTGATTATAGACTCAACGCCATCTCAAAGGCGTTTTCCAGTTCGTGCATTACAATCCCGACATCTTCCGGTGTGGTGCGCCAATTGCTGAATGCAGCGCGAATGCACGGCGTCCCCATATAGTTTGATGGGGTCAGAAAGGCGCGTCCGCTGGCCTGCAAACTGCGCAGCAACGCGCGAAGTTGTCCTATATCTGATTGCTCCGTGATTTTCACCGTGAAGCAAACGACGTTCATCCGCACCGGGGCAACCATGCGAAAATGCTTTGATTTCTCGATTAACGCCGCAAGTTGTGTTGCTGTTGCACAGTTACGCTCGACAATTTCCTGATAGCCCGCACGCCCATAGGCGATCAACCCGAACCATGCCGGAAGCGCCCGAAAGCGCCGTGAATTTTCCGGCGTCAGGTGGAAGAAATCAGGATCATCGCCTACATCGCTAAGATAAGCGGCGCTGTTCTGGAATGTTGCCGTTTGTAACCCTCTATGTTCTGGACGGGTAAAACTCATCGCTGCGTCATACGGAACGTTCATCCATTTGTGAGCGTCAATCGTGATTGAGTCTGCCAGTTCCATCCCATCGACAAGGTGTTGATATTGTGGCGAGACAGCGGCAAATCCACCGAAGGCGGCATCAACATGCAGCCAGAAATTGAACTCTTTTTTGAGCGCTGCCAACCCGCGCAGATCGTCAAAATCCACACTGTTTACAGTTCCTGCATTGCCGATCACAATGGCAGGCGCACCATTCAGATTTTCGAGAGCATGGCGCAGTTGCACCAAATCTACCGCCTCTCGTCCGGGCAGATTGGGAACCTTCAACAAAGTGTCGCGTCCCATACCGAGCATCGCCAGCGCCTTGTAACTGCTGCTATGCGCTGCGCCACTCAATACCGGGATCGGTGTCAAACCGTACAATCCTTCGCGGGCAGCACTGTGTCCGGTTCGCTGCGACACCCATTCACGTCCCATAGCCAGTCCGACAAAATTTGCAATAGTTGCGCCTGTGACGAAGACACCTGTGAAATCGTCTGGTAGGCCGAATAGCTTGCACAGAAGCGCGATGGTTTCCTGCTCTATGTGCGCCGCGACGGAACTGCCTTTGTCCGCAAGATTGGCGTCATAGGTGCTGACCAGCCAGTCGCCCATGAGTGAGGCGGGCGTCGTTCCTCCGGTGACAAAACCAAGATAGCGTGGGCCGTTATTCGCCGCCATTTGTCCTGCATATTGCTTTGCGAATAGTGCCAGCGCGCCCTGTCCGCCCAAACCCTGATCGGGCAGAGGCAATTGCAGATGGTCAACGCGGATAGTAGCGGCGGGGCGTTCATTGATTTCAGAAAGGTAATTCCATGCTTCTTTCAACGTACCTTCGAGGAGCGCCCGAAGGTTGCCCAAATCATCCTGTAGACGTGAATCCATCGTGTGTTCCTTTTATGGATGCTCTTATCATCGGGGAATCGGATTGGATTCTCAAGGTACATTCGGGTTTGAAAAAGCAGGCCAAATGCAGGCAAGGTATCGTTTGTTTTCCGGTAGCGCATTGTGACAGCCTGCCCGCGTTTGACAATGGAATTGCCAGAAAGTTCCAAACCTGCGGATTCTTCTATGATTCATCACGAAAGGATTTATCAAATGCACATTGGTGTTGTTTTTCCACAAACCGAAATCGGGAATGATCCGGCGGCAATCCGCGATTACGCGCAGGCCGCCGAAGAGATGGGCTATACCCATATTCTTGCCTATGATCATGTATTGGGCGCAAGCACAGCCAACCGTCCAGATTGGGATGGGCCGTACACCAGCGAGACACCTTTTCACGAGGTGTTTGTTTTGTTCGGCTATCTTGCGGCGGTGACGAAACGTGTGGAGTTCGTCACGGGTGTGTTGATTCTGCCACAGCGCCAGACGGCGCTTGTTGCCAAGCAAGCCGCCAGCCTCGATGTACTCAGTGGTGGGCGTTTCCGGTTGGGTGTTGGTATCGGCTGGAATGCGGTTGAATATGAAGGACTCAACGAAGATTTCCACAATCGTGGGGTACGCAGCGCAGAACAAATCGCTGTATTGCGAGCTTTGCTCTCGCAGGATGTGATTACATTCAAGGGGAAGTATCATCAGATCACCGAGGCTGGAATTAACCCGCAGCCCGTGCGCCAACCTCTGCCCATCTGGATTGGTGGCAATGCCGAAGCTGTTTTGAAACGCATTGGTGAGATTGGAGATGGCTGGTTTCCATCAGCCGCACCGGATAGGGATATGCAGGATGCGATCAGCCGCTTACGCGCCTATGCGCGTGATGCCGGACGAAACCCGGAGTCAATCGGTATCGAACCGCGTTTGAGCGCAGGACGTATCCCGGAATCTGAATACAATGCGTTCATCGAAAATTGGCGCGAACTGGGCGCAACGCATCTGAGTATCAACACGATGGGGATGAACCTCGCATCGCCACAAAAACACATTGATAAATTGCGGGAAATCAAAACCATAATCGGTTTATAGTTCAACCGTTTGTGTGAACTGCTCAATCGCGCACGCTTACGCCGCGTCGCTATTCTGCGAAAACGCGCTAAACTCTATTCGGTATTTGTTACCGACACTAAGGAGTAGTTTAGCAAAATGGCTATTCGCGTAGGAATCAATGGTTTTGGTCGTATTGGCCGTCAGGTCATGCGTGCGCTCAAGGAAAAATATGCGGGTGATGTGGATGTTGTCGCATTCAACGATCTTGGCGATCTGGAAACAATGGCACACCTGTTCCGCTATGACAGCAACTATGGGCGTTTCCCCGGCAAGGTCGAAGTTGCCGATGGAGCGCTCATCATCAATGGCGATAAGGTAAAGGCAATCGCGGAAAAAGAACCCGCCAAAATCCCCTGGGGCGACCTGGGTTGTGATATTGTCCTCGAATCGACGGGCATTTTCACAGATAAGGATAAGGCGGCGGCACACATCACAGGCGGGGCGAAGAAGGTAATCATCTCTGCCCCTGCAAAGAAGCCCGATCTCACCATTTGTATGGGCGTCAATGACGAAAAATATGATTCTTCCAAACATCATATTGTCAGCAACGCAAGCTGCACCACCAACTGCCTCGCGCCCGTCGCAAAGGTTGTATTCGATAGCTTTGGTATCAAGCGCGGGATGATGACCACTATCCACAGCTATACCAACGATCAGAAGATTCTCGATCTGCCGCATAAGGATTTGCGCCGGGCGCGCGCTGCTGCCTTGAGTATGATCCCGACCAGCACGGGCGCGGCACAGGCCGTATCGCTCGTCATTCCCGAACTGGAAGGCAAGTTCAGCGGTTCGGCAATTCGCGTCCCAACCCCGACGGTTTCGCTCGTAGACTTTTTCGTTGAAGTCGAAAAGAACACCACCACCGAAGAACTGATCGGCGCGTTCCGCACTGCGGCGGCTGGGCGTATGAAGGGCGTTCTGGATGTGAGCGATGATCCGCTCGTCTCCGTCGACCTGAAGGGTAACCCGCACAGTTCCATCGTAGATGCCGAATTTACGGAAGTTATGGATGGCAACTTCGTCAACGTCAAGAGTTGGTACGACAACGAATGGGGCTATTCCATGCGTTGCGCCGACCTGATCAAGTTGATGGGCAGCAAACTTTAACAAAAGCACAGTTAATCCAGATTTCCTAGTTCAAAAGGGAAGGTTGTAGTTTCACCTTCCCGAACATTAGTTGAAAGGGTGATCACCAAGAAGCGGTTTGAAAATTATTCTGGACAATTCATAACGAGTCAGATGTGCCTGTCTTTATACAAAGGTATGGGATCGGATGTAGGGTCGATGGCTTGCTTCACCCGGTTTTGGGGAGTATCCAACCCGTCATTATAAGTCATCAGTGCACTAAGGATGGAGAATTATGATGCAGTTGCGAAAGCACTCGTTCTACCGAATTTGTTTTTTCATAGTATTGATTGTGCTGGTTATGACCGCATCAGAGATGAATCACCCAAGTCTGGCGCAGGAAAAAACTCCAACAGGAACAGTGTCGCAATCGCGTTTCAAAATCATCTTTACGGCTCAGGATTCTGAACAACTTCCAAATGAGGCAAAGGCAGCGATCACGCTAGCGTTGGATCATTGGCAAGGACCAACCCCGGTAGCCAATACCTTTTCGGTGATTGGGATACGGTGGGAACAAACATGGGCATTGTTGACCATCGCCCCGTATCCGATCAATCACCCCAGTGGTCAGGAACATGCGGCACCAGATACCAGCGCATGGTCTTCGGTTCTCGTGACACACAGCAATCAACAGTGGCAAGCCGCGCTCGAAGGTGATCCTGCCATACCAGGTCTCTTGAAAACATTGCCACTCTCTGAGCTTGGGTCTGAAGCGCGCACAGCATTATTTCCCACTCAAAGTTGGCAAGAGCGTCGAGCCGTAGCGCCAGCACAGGCTTATAACGGATACAAATTTTTCTTTCCGGGAGGGGGTCCTTCGTGGCAGGTCTCGCAAGGTTGGCATGATTCAGGATATCCCCAATATTTTTCTGGCAATCACAGCATCGATTTTAGGCCAAATGGGTCTGGCGATGTATCCATTATCTCAATGGCAACCGGAACGGTTCTCTATCAATGTATCACGTCTGGCCTGGATATTCAGACGCTGACAGTGATTCAGACACTCGGCACAAATGAGAAAATCGGTTATCTCCACCTACAAAAAGATTCCCTGGCGATCCAACAAGGCGATCTCGTGGTACAAGGTCAGAAGTTGGGGGATATGGTACAGGGGAATAATTCGGGCGATTGCGGTACGAGCAACGGGACGCATGTGCATCTCTATTTTCCTTCCAAGCCTTTCACTATCGAAACCGCTACCTTCAGCGACCCAACCGTTCCTATTGGCGGGAGCTATGTTTCATCCAATCAATATCCACTCATCCCCGCCAGGCGGAATATTATCGGCAATGGGGATTTCAGTAACGGTTTCAACAAATGGACTTATTGGGGAGATATTGGTTATTCAGTAACCGATAAACTCACTTTTTATCGTCAAAATCCAAGTCCCAACGGTGGTGGTGCAGTCTATACCGGAGCAGCGTGGCGTGTGCCAGCAAACGCACCGCTGGAAACTCTCTTTATGCTCGGTAACAGTTCCAATGTGAGCAAATCCCTGCGTGTAGTCGTCTCGAATCAATCCGACGAAATCAGTTGCACGATAAATATTCCGGCAAACCAGCCTTTGACTCCGTTCCGAATGCGCGGGAAAACGCATCAGGCGTGGTCGGGAATACGCCTCGATTTGACCCCGAACCCGGCTGATGGTGTTGCCGGAATCGTGATCGATGATATAGCGGTGCGCTACCAACCGGAACTCTCGGTTACGGCGACGGAATGCGCTTCATTTACGATTCCACCCAATACCAACTTATTGTGGAATGGGGAGTTCGACACCTTTGATTACTGGAATGTCTGGGGGGAGGTGGATTATCGCACCGATGGAAGGCTGAACTTTAAGCGTCGCAATCCAAGCCCAAACGGAGGTTCTATTTATACGGGGGCCGTTTATGCGAATAATATTCCGGTCAATTCGCCCTTCGCGTTTAATTTGCAGATAGGCAACAGTTCCAATGTGAACAAATCACTCCGGTTGAGTTTGAATAACGGTACGAATGCTATTGAATGTATCCTCAGCATCGCACCTGCTCAGACATTGCGTCCGTATCGCATGGTGGGTCGTACCAGTGGTGGTATTTGGTCGGGGATGCGGATTGACTTGTTTCCCAACCCGGCAGACGGCATCCCGGATATGATTGTGGATCAGTTGGTACTCCAATATCGCCCCGATTTAAATCCTTCTGGAGCAGAGTGTGGTTGGGATGAAGCGACCCCGACTCCAACCTTTACGCCTACTGCAACGCCGACCCTGACGTCTGTACCAGCGCGCCCCGATACGATTGGCGTCTATAAAGACGGGACGTTCTATCTGCGTCACAGCAACGCTGCGGGTGCGGCAGATGTCACGACGGTCTTTGGCGGCGATCTGGCCGATCTGCCCGTCGTAGGCGATTGGAACGGCGATGGTGTGGATACCATCGGTGTTTATCGCACCAGTACCGGCTTCTTCTTCCTGAGCAATTCCAATGCCGTCCCATCGGTAGCCTATCAGGTGCTGCTTGGTAATCCCAACGATACCCCATTTGCAGGGAAGTGGCGCGCCGATATGGGGGGCGATGGGATCGGGGTGTTCCGTCCTTCCAATGGCATCCTCTACCAAAAGCGCGAGTTGACCAGTGGTTTCAGCGATTACTTTGCCGTTTTTGGCAATCCGGGTGATGTGGGTATTGCGGGCGATTGGGATGGCAACGGGTCCGATAGCATCGGCGTCTACCGCTCATCCAACACAACCTGGTACATGACCTATAACAGCGAACCGGGTGGGATCACCTATGGCGATATTGGGTTCGTCTGGGATATTGGAAGCGGTACGCCCGTTGTTGGCGATTGGGACGGTGATGGCGCAACGACGGTGGGTTATCGCGTCGGCACAACCTTTGTGCTGCACAGTACGAATGCTGTTGTTGGGACGGATACACCTATTGTGTTCGGGGTGACGGGAGGCGTGCCAATTGCAGGCAAGTGGACGCTCGGCAGCCAACCGAATCCGGCACTCCTTATTCCGGTTATTCCAGCGGCTTCTGGTCATGGTAATAATCTTGAAGGGGTTGCTGATTAACACGAGGCTTGTGCGGGTTTGCTCTTGCGATTTCAACCATACAGGTCAATAATCCCCAGGAACGGACTGACTCCCTCTCCGATAAATGGAGAGGGGATTGGTAGCGTCAGATTCGGAAATTTAACCTGTTGGCAGGGGAGTATATGAATAAAAAGACAATCCGCGATATTGATTTGACCGGAAAGCGTGTGCTTGTTCGCGTCGATTTCAATGTCCCGATGGAAAATGGCGAAATTACCGATGATACGCGCATCACTGCGGCAATCCCAACGCTAAAGGCGATCCTCGAAAAGAAGCCCAAAAACATCGTTCTGATGTCCCACCTCGGACGCCCGAAGAAGGGGCCAGACCCGCAATTCAGCCTTGCGCCTGTTGCCAAAAAACTATCTGAATTGATGGGTGTAGATGTAGCATTCGCCGCTGATCCCGCCAGCGATGAAGCGCTGGCACAAGCCAATAGCCTGCATGATGGTGGCATCCTCGTCCTCGAAAACACCCGTTTTTATCCTGCCGAAGAGAAAAACGATCCTGAAGTCGCCAAAATTTTCGCGCGCTTTGGCGATGTCTTTGTGAATGATGCGTTCGGGTCTGCACACCGCGCCCATTCCAGCACGGAAGGCGTTGCACATTTGTTGCCAGCGGTTGCTGGCATGTTGATGGAAAAAGAGATCGAATTTCTCTCCAACGCGGTTGATACCCCGAAGCGTCCGATGGCGGCAATCCTCGGCGGCGCAAAGGTTGGCGACAAGATCAAGGTGATCGAAGCGCTCCTGCAAAAAGCCGACAAACTGCTGATCGGTGGCGGCATGGCGAATACGTTCTTCGCGGCTAAGGGTCGCGCGATGGGCAAGAGCCTTGTCGACAAGGATTCTATCGAACTCGCCAAAGAACTGATCGCCAAAGGTGGTGACAAGCTGATTTTGCCCGTTGACGCTGTGATCGCAGATGCGTTCAAAAACGACGCGAACACGAAAGTGCTTTCGGCAAATGAGCCTGTTCCCGATGAATGGGAAATTCTGGATATTGGCCCGGCGTCAGTCGAAGCCTTCCGGCGCGTCCTTGCCGATTGTCATACCGTCGTCTGGAACGGGCCAATGGGCGTTTTCGAGATGGAAAACTTCGCCAAAGGGACAAACGCCGTTGCAGCCATCCTCGGAGATTTGACAACTCAGGGCGTTGTGACGATCATTGGTGGGGGCGATAGTGCGGCAGCGGTGCAGCAGGCTGGCCTCGCGGACAAGATGACACACATCAGCACAGGCGGCGGCGCAAGTCTGGAATTACTCGAAGGACAAGCCCTGCCGGGTCTGGTCGCCTTGCAGGATAAATAAAGAAGGAAACAACCATGAGCGAACAAAATGGTCATAGCTTTTCCGGCGAAAACATTCATGAAGCTGCCGAAAGCATCATGAAGCAGATGAAGGAAACAGGCGCAACCATTGGCGCAGATGCCACGCGCGCGGCGGCAGATGTGCGTCGGGTCTTGCGTAAAAATGCCGAAACTGCGAAGGAAAAAGCGTCCGATTCTTTGCTGAATTCCGCAGAATCGATTCGCAAGGAAGCGCTCAAATCGAACAATGATGAAATCGTGCGTCAGGCGCAATCGCTGGCGCGCAGCATGGAAAAAGCCGCGCTCTATCTGGATTCGCGCACGCTCGATCAGCTTGGCAACGACGCGCAGACAACCGTTAAGCAGAATGTCTGGTCAACACTCGGCGTTGTCGCTGCAATCGGGTTCCTGCTTGGGCTGCTGCTTGGTGGCGGTGGTCGCAAGCGGTAAGCGATGAATCCTCTGCCCGACGTAACGCCAATCACGTCGGGCAATTCTACATATGTGCCACACAAATCGCCATCACAGCATCCTGTCCCGGGAGAATTTGCACCACGACATGATCGCCTGCCTTTACCCCAAAATCCTGATACGGCTTGTTCAGCAAAACACACTCCAGGAAAATATCATTGGGGCGTTCATCGCGTCTGCGAACAATACGCCCCCATATCTCTTCCATTTGCATTCCACTCCCTTCTGGCGGCATGAGTAGAAATTTGATGTCATCGGGAAAACCAGGAGCGCGCAGGGGCTTTAATGCTTCAATTTGTCGGGTAGGTTCGACTTCCGGTTGCTTGTAAAATTCGAGCCAGTCAGGTTGTTCCGGTAACTTCAATGCCTTGATATGGTCTTTTTTGAGAAGCCAGAATTGCATATCGTTGTAGGAACCATAACGCAGTCTGACCATACTTTTATTCGCCGTGTAGCTTTGACCCCACGTAACAACCTGATCTCCACCATCCACCAGTTCGCAAAATATCTCTGGAGCAATGGTTATACCCGCTGTCGGGTCAACATAGGCAAACCCGATGAAATAGTCGCCACGCGCTTTGAATGTGGATTGGTCCTCTCTGAGCAAATCGCGGAGCTTTCCAGAGATTCGGAAAAGCAACCAGCGATCAATAATTTTGAAGTCATCCAGAGTAGGCGCAGGTTGATTGTAAGGCATTTTAAACGTTCCGCTAAAATAGATCGATTATACTTGGATAAACTGTACCACTAATGAAGTTTATGAAATTATCATATCCAGACGATGTTCAGGATAGTATAGCATGACACATGATCGCCCCGATCCCGATCAACTCCTCGCGCATATCAACAAGCAGGAAGCCCGCGAGAGGCGCGGCAAACTCAAGATTTTCTTTGGGATGGCTGCGGGCGTCGGTAAAACCTATGCCATGCTGGAAAGCGCAATCGCGCGTAAACATGAAGGTATCGATGTTGTCATCGGCTATTTGCAGGCGCACGGGCGCAGCGAAACCGAAGAAAAAGCGGCAACGCTCGAAATCATGCCATATAAAAAAATCGAATATCGTGGCGTGTTTTTCGCAGAACCAGATGTAGAAGCCATCATCAAGCGCGACCCTGACATTGCCCTGATCGATGAATTGGCACATACCAATGCCATCGGCAGCACCCACCCAAAACGCTACATGGATGTACTCGATCTGCTGGCTGCCGGGATCGATGTATATACCACCGTCAACGTACAGCATCTGGAGAGCCGTTCCGATACCGTAGAGCAAATCACGGGAGTGAAGATCATGGAAACGCTCCCGGATATGGTCATGGATATGGCAGACGAGGTGGAACTTATCGACCTTGAGCCAGATGAATTGATCAAACGTCTCGGAGAAGGGAAAGTCTATTCCTCCGAAAAGACTGAAACTGCCCTCAAAAATTTTTTCCGAAAGGGCAACCTGACCGCCCTCCGAGAGATGGCGCTGCGCGTAACTGCCGAACGAGTGGATGTGCAGCTACAGGATTACAAGCAGGAAAAACAAATCACCCGACCCTGGCGCAGTTCGGAACGTCTGATGGTTTGTGTCAGCCCCAGCCCGTTGAGCGAACGCCTCATCCGCTGGGCGCGCCGCATGGCCTATAACCTGGAAGCGCCCTGGATCGCCGTCTATGTCGAGCCGCCAAACGAGATTTCCGATTCATCCAAGCAGAGCCTTTCGCGTAATCTCTCGCTGGTACATAAACTCGGCGGTGAGGTGATTACCACGTCTGGCGTGAATACCGTCGAAGCAATCATGCGTATCGCGCGCCAGCGTGACATTACGCAGATTGTCATTGGGAAGCCATTACGCCCACGATGGGAGGAGATTCGCAGCGGCGGTTCGCTGGTCAATAAGCTGGTGCGTAACAGCGAACACATCGACATTACTGTTGTAACTGGTGACCCCGAAGAGAATACCCCGCGTCCGGCGGTTTCCATTCCGCGTCCAAGTTCCGATTGGAAGCAATATGCACTCGGTCTAATCATCGTGATGACAACGGTGCTGGGCATGTTCGCGCTGGAAGGCTGGCCTCCATTTGCCGCCACCGTTGGTGATTATCGCGTTGTAGCGCTGATGCTCCTGTTCGAGGTGGTGATTCTGGCAAATTTCCTCGGACGAGGGCCGATTCTGGTAGCATCAGGAATGAGCGCCATCCTCTGGAATTTACTGTTCATCCCGCGACAATTTACGGTGACGTTCAACGAAATACAGGATTTTCTATTGTTCTGCCTCTATCTGGTGATTGCGGTGGTGACCAGTAACCTGACGATGCGCGCCAAAAATGAAGGCAAGGTCGCGCGCGAACGTGAAGGCCGAATGTCGGCGCTCTATACGATGGCAAACCAGATTGCCGAGGCGAAAACGCTGGATGATGTTGCGAGGATTGCTGTATTACAAACTGGTCAGGTCTTCAATTGCGAAGTTGCTATTTTCCTGCCAGATGAGCAGGAGCGACTCAACACAACACCACATAACCAGAGCATGTTACAGATTACCGAAAAAGAAGCCAGCGTTGCCAGTGCTGCCTTTGAGCGTAACGAGGCAGCAGGCAAAGGTACAGATACGCTGGCGGTTGGTGTGGACACACTGTTTTTGCCACTGAGTACACCGGGTGGCGTAACAGGTGTGCTTGCCATCAAACATCGGGAAGACGTGCCATTCTCGGTAGATCAGCGCAATATGCTGGAAACATTCACCAACCATATTGCGCTGGCGGTGGAGCGTGAATTACTGGATAAACAGGCACGGCAGGCGGCTGTACTCGAAGAATCTGAAAAACTGTATGCAACGTTGCTGGATTCTGTCTCGCATGAACTCCGCACACCATTAACTA
>CAYSOC010000056.1:0-36117 GCA_964432445.1 uncultured Anaerolineaceae bacterium | reverse complement strand
CACGCTTCATCTGTATATTCAGGGATGGACATACCACCAGATGGGATATGCTACCGCTATGGCGTGGGTGCTGCTGATCATTATCGGAGCCTTGACAGCGCTTGTCTTCCGATCATCCGGGGCGTGGGTGTCCTATGGAGCCGGGGAATAACATGAGAACCAATACCCTTGTGCGCCATACGCTGACCCATCTTTTCATAATCACGCTGGGCCTGTTTATGCTCTATCCGATTATCTGGATGATTGTTAGCTCATTCAAGCCCAACAGCATGATCTTCAGCGATCCGGGGCTGATACCGTCAGTCACGACCTTTGACAACTACGCTTCCGGTTGGCAGGGGTACGCAGGCACGAATTTCGGGGTTTTCTTCGTAAATTCGCTCGTTATGTGCGTCATTGCGGTTGTTGGAAACGTGATATCCTGCGCAATGGCGGCCTATGCGTTTGCGCGTCTCAATTTCGTGGGCAAGAGGCTCTGGTTCGCCATCATGATGTTGACGCTGATGCTCCCTGGTCATGTGACGCTCGTACCGCGCTACATCATGTTCAATTCCTTCGGATGGGTAGGCTCGTATCTCCCGATACTCGTGCCGAAATTCCTCGCAACGGATGCGTTCTTCGTGTTTTTGCTGGTGCAATTCATGCGCAGCCTGCCGAGGGAGATCGAGGAAGCGGCCATTATTGACGGGTGTGATCGCGTCGGGGTCTTCCTGCGCATTATCGTACCGCTGTCAATTCCGGCTCTGGTGACGACAGCGCTGTTCACGTTCCTGTGGACATGGGACGATTTCTTCAATCACCTGCTGTATCTATCCAGACCCGATACGTTCACCGTATCGAGGGCGTTGCGCACCTTTGTCGGAGATGCGGGCGCGGTATCCAACTGGGGCGGTGCGCTGGCGATGGCTACGCTCTCGGTGATTCCCGCCTTTATTCTGTTCTTCACGTTGCAGAAATACTTCACCCAAGGCATTGCAACAACGGGATTGAAGGGCTAGCACAATCATAGGGGGAAATGGCTATGCAATGATTGCAAGCGACTATTTCAGAGACTGTCTGGGAGATTCAACAGACCCCACCCTGAATCCCTCCCCGCTGGCGAGAAGGGACTTCCAGACCGTCGTGTGTTGCTCCCTTTCCCTGCTTGCGGGGAAAGACTGGGGGATAGGGGTCATTTCTTTTCAGACAGTCTCGCAGATTTATCGTCCGGGACAATTATTGAAACTTTTTGTAGAAACAGGAGAGTTCAAAGATGCGTAAATTTTGTACAGTGATGCTGATGGTATTGCTTACGGCGACGCTCGCAGCCAATACCCGACCAATCGCGGCACAGGGTGGTTCCGGTGGACTGCCCGCCTATACGGGTGGTCCTGCCGAAATTCGCTTCGGCTGGTGGGGCAACGATGCCCGCGCGACCATCACCAAAAAAGTTATTGATCTTTTCCAGAAGGCATATCCCACGATCAAGGTGATTGGCGAACCCGGTGGCGGCACGGCTGACTATTTCCAGATCGTCAATACGCAACTGGCGAGCAACAGCGCGCCCGATCTGCTTCAGTTGGGTGGCAACTGGCCGGATTACAAGAAATATCTGGAACCACTCAATGGCTATCTCGGCAAACAACTCGCCATTAACACCCCTGAACAGTTTGACCAGACCGCGCTGATTCCCGCCACAGACACTGACAAAAATCTGTATGCAATCAGCCTGGGTACTAATACGCTTACCCTTGCCTATAACAAGACAATGATCACAGCGGCAGGTGTTGACCTCCCGAAAGATAATATGACGTGGGAAGAACTTCTCGCCTACGGCAGACAACTGAAGGCGAAACTCCCCAAGGGTGTCGCGCCGTTCGTGGATAATAGCACCAACACAGCCAACTATCTCAGCTACTTCTATACTCAGGAAGGTACGCCGCTATGGACAACCGATAACGGTGGCAAATCCTACGCGACAGTTGATTCTGCCAAAAAGTGGCTACAGCTATGGGCAGATATGCGCGCCGAAGGTCTGATTCCCGATGCGGACACCACTGCAACCTATGCCGAAACCGGGCCGGATAGCTCCGCGCTGGTCGCTGGCAAGGCGGCTATCGGGTTGACCTGGAGCAACCAGATCGCAGCTTATCAGGCAGCCATGACCGATAAACTGGGCGCGACGACCCTTCCCAAAGGTGGACAAAAGTCGTATGCCATCCAGATGAGCCAATATATGGGCATCAACAAGGGCAGCAAGAACAAGGAAGCGGCTGCTCTGTTCATCAACTTCTTCGTTACAAACGCCGAAGCGGGCGCGATACTCGGCACAAACCGGGGCGTCCCCTGCTCTCCCGTTGTCCGTACTGCAATCGCTGGTCAATCCACCGAGACAGATGCTGCGGTTTACCGGATTTACAATGCGGTAGCAGACCGCACCGTTCCGCAGGGGCCAAACCTGCCAAACGATCAGGAATTTGTAAACGAACTTCAATTGATTGGTCAGGCGGTAGCGCATGGTGTGTCCACCGTTGACAAGGGCGCGAAGGACTTGCAGGCGCTGATTGAGCGGTTAGCCGCAAAGAAGTAACCAGTTTCCGATAAAAACAGGCACTGATGGGCGCGGGATCGTGTGATTCTGCGCCCATTTCTTTTCCTGCCCAATTCTGGCGACGAAACTATATCCCGTCGCTTCGACCCGGCGCTATCAGCCGCCCTCGTTTGCTCGAACGGCTGAATGACCGTTAGGGGCGGATATGCGCCCCTGCACTGAATGTTCA
Organism: uncultured Anaerolineaceae bacterium; assembly: GCA_964432445.1. Taxonomy (GTDB): domain Bacteria; phylum Chloroflexota; class Anaerolineae; order Aggregatilineales; family UBA2796; genus JBBRMW01. The sequence goes on along the minus strand of CAYSOC010000056.1, from coordinate 33,358 downwards.
GACAGTACGGTCAGATGAACAATCTTCGTTCGCCCTGAAAATACTGTTGCACCAAAACCAGCATCTTTTTCATGAGATGATCCAGCGTGAGGATAAAATCTGCCTCGGTGAGTTCTATCCATTCAGCAGCATGACCACCATCAATGAGAAACGCGCTGCCAGTCTCCATCCCGATGAACGGCGGTGCGGTCTTTTGTCCCTGATTTCGTCAGATTTTCATCCTAAATATCCAGAATTTCCGGCATGACTTCCACAATAGATTCAGATCAGATAGCGAAATTATTGTCGATGATGCAGTGCAATTTCACGAAGGAGTTCAAGCTGTCCAAGATGATAGGATTCATGTCGCATATAGGACATGATCAGGTCTACGCGAGGCAGAACGAAGTCATTTTGATGGACAACCTCAATAGACTGTTCCGGCGTCAACCGCCGAATCCCTTCAATGATCAGGTTTTGTGCTGTATCGTAGGCGTTGCTCAATACTTCCAGACGTGTCAGGTTCGGCTCGTCTGCCAGAACCGGAGCGCTCCCTTTGGCGAAGCGTTGCGCCTCTGCGCCGGAAAGTACAGCGGGCTGCCAGGTAATCTCAAGAATATAGTTCCGATAGCAGATAATATGCCCGACAATCCACAAAATGCAGTTTCCCGCCACAGGGGGTTGAACCACTGCATCGGCGTGGGTCAGGCCAGCAAGATGGGCATGAAAATAACCTGCATTGCGCGTGAAAGCCGTTACTAATCCTTCGTGGGTATCCAATATGCCTCCCTGTATGAAGTTTACATAATCTGATGGATAGTTTAGCACAGTGGTTTAAGAGATTGTCCAGAAGTCCACTAACCCCACCCTGCCAGCACTGAGGGATAGGATTCAGTCCTTTGCAGTCGGTCTTTCAGAATTTGCGCCACGACTGCGCCGGAATGGACTACCCATTTCGCAAGGATTGCATCTTGTTGGCAATTCCGCAAAACACTATGGTTGATTGCTATAAGTTTGAGAAGGAATAAGAACTTGGCTCAATCCATTGTGCAGGTAGACGCATTTACAGACTCCCCTTTTACTGGCAACCCGGCGGCGGTATGTATATTGGCATCGCCGTGTGACGAAGCATGGATGCAAAATGTCGCCAGCGAGATGAATCTCTCGGAAACAGCGTTTTTGTATCCAGAAGAGGCGGGATTTCGGCTGCGCTGGTTTACCCCCGTCGTTGAGGTTCCGCTTTGTGGTCATGCGACACTGGCAAGCGCCCACGTCCTTTATGAGACGGGGGTTCTCGCGCCGACAGATACCGCACGATTTTTTACGCGCAGTGGCGAATTACAGGCAACCAAAAAGGGCAACTGGATCATGCTCGATTTTCCGGCACAACCTGTCACGGCGCGGGTTGCTCCTTTCGATATTGCTGCCGCGCTGGGCGTACCCGTCCTGAATATAGCGGGCAATGATCAGCGGCGCTGGGTTGCCGAGGTCGAGTCGGAAGAACAACTGCGATCTCTCCAGCCAGATTTTGCGGCGATGATGGATATTCATGGCGTTGTTGCTACCTGTCGGGCGACAACCCCCGGTTATGATTTTATGTCCCGGTTTTTTGCGCCGGGTATCGGTATTAACGAAGACCCGGTAACGGGTGGCGCGCATTGTTCGCTGACGCCCTATTGGGCGAAAAAGCTGGGAAAAACCGAAATGGTTGGCTATCAGGCGTCGGCGCGGGGTGGCGTAGTGCGGGTACGTTTGGCGGGGGATCGGGTCTACCTCAGTGGTCAGGCGGTTACGGTATTGCGCGGGGAACTTTCTATCTGAAACTACGTCCGGTTGCTGCTTCGTCGGTATGAAATTTTATAGCGCGACTCATAATCCATTGACCCCACCCTAAATCCCTCCCCGCTGGCGAGGAAGGACTTCCAACCCGGCGTGCATTGGCTCCCTTTCCCTGCTTGCGGGGAAAGGGCGGGGGATAAGGGTCAATGCTGGCAAAAACTGTCGGATTCTGAACGGTTCGTAGGGGTTATTGGACTTCTCAAATAGACTCCCACTACAACGATACTAGCCTGCACGCTCCGGTTCGGAGACAGGAATTGCAGGTTTGGCATCATGGTGATGATGCACATAGTCGTCTTCATGCTCATAATGCGACTGATAGGCCGGGTATGGTTCGAGCCGGAGCGGGCGCTGATCCCCGGTATGCCAGTGAGTCAGACGCGCCCACAGGTTGGTACGATAAGTCTGGATGATTTGTGTCTGCCACATGAGCAGTTCGACCATCGAGCCATTGATGCGCGAAACCCCGGTGATGAAGTAGCGCGCCAGTTTGTCGAAGCGTTCGCCACGCGAACTGAGCAGCAGGAAATGGCCGATGAAGAACAGCGCCACAAACACGACCAGCGCCAGCCAGCCACCCTCGCTGAATTTGCCGACGATTTGCCCGATAAACACGACCAGCGATAAACACCCCATCAGGATTGAGAAGGCCATCCCGAAGCGGAATCCTTTGGGTTTTACCACCGAAAGGTGACGCGCGACGCTGAACCCCATAAAGGCAATGGGGGCGAATACGCCGATCCCGTAAAACGGGATTGCTGTGGTCGTCCTGCCACCAACCAGCACAATAATGGTACAGGCCAGCCCAAATGCCAGCAGCACCGGGCGCGGAAAGTTTCCGTTAGGGCTGCGATAGACCAGCGAGATCGGCATCAACCCGGCAATGCCATAGCGATAGGCTGTCGATTGAATATCTTCATAAGCGGTCATATTCGCAAACGAGAGTGTCAGCGATGACCAGATTTGGCGAATGAAGAACAGGGCATAGCCACCTATCGGAACGAGGCCGATATAGGCAAGGTTGCCAACCAGCGTCATGCCATTACTCTCGTCCCGCACGCCATAGAAATTGGCGAAATGGGAGTTGAAGAAAATTGTCAGCGCACCATAGAACAGGAAACCAAACTGGATAGTACGCCCGACGCCTGCACGCCCGCTCATGAAATTCCAGATGCCGCTCAATTGCGGCAGGTGCTTCTTGCCCCAGCGCACATAGGACGTATCCTGATTTTTGATGAAGGGCAGGCCGTTCGAGACAGCTTCCAGACCCGTCAGCGCTACCAGGCCATGCAGGGTCGCGTTGGCTACAACGCCAAAAATCTCGCCAACTGCCAGATCGGTTGGTGGCTTTGGGATGCTTCCTGTTTTAAATCCTTCGATGATGTTGGGGACAGGGCTATTGTTGGTGGACTGGATAGCCAGCGAAACGAAGGTAATCACCATGAATCCAACATATGTCCACAAGACCACAAACGTAATACGCGCTGCGTCACGCCGTCCGCGCAATGTCAGCCAACAGGTGAGCCACGCGATGCCTATCCCTAAAATGATGTGGACAATCGGGCTGGCGTTGGCATATGCCCCTATCGTTGACAGAAGCTGATCCGCACCACTCAGGCTGGAGACGACGACGGTCATAATATAGTCTTCGAGGAGCAGGAAGGCAACCACAATCGCAATCATTGTCCCCAGATAGCGCAAGCTGGCGGTATATGCACCGCCACCGTCGCGGAACACCCCAAGCGCATAAAGATATAGCGACCCAAAGCCGAGGTTGAACAACGCAATCCCCAAAACACCGTAAGGGGCGTATTCCAGAAGGTGAGCCTCTCCCAGAATTTTATGAAGTTCACCGGCTGCATATTCAGCGCTTGTACCAAAGTCAATGAAGAATAGCGGGAGTGCTGCGAGGAGGAAGAGTTGCCCGGCGTCGTGTCCGGCGACACTTACATTCTTCGGTGCGAGTTTGAAACCGAGGCCGATGATGGCAAGCGCGATCCCGATTCCAAACAAGTTGTTGAAACTAAATAGCATAGCAAGTGACCTGTTACCTTACAGAGAGATGTGTTGCAACTCCAACACAATGAATTTGAGAGGGAAGGTTTTCATTCCGAGCCAGTTCATCAATGAACGTAAACTCATTTTACTCGCGTAAAATCCATAGTGAACGGCTCTTGATAAAATCTTGATGGGATGCCAAATAAAAATTGATCAAATCTTGATGTGTGCAGGCTGGGTTTGGGATGTCCAGGTTTCGGGAATGTGAGCTTATTCCAGCGTCAGAATATCCGCTGACAAAGCCCCGAATGAAATAACCCTTTGTCATTCTGCCCTGCGAAATAAATGGGGCATAAAGATTTTTGGCGAGGCACATAAAAATTTCATAAAGATTGGAGACATGCACTTGAATTTTGAAACAAAATCCACAGTATTGCATTCTCTGATTGTTCCCCTCCATTTGCAGTTTAAAGTTGGGCAATATCCCGATGATTGCCGCTGCTGACTGCGATACAATTAACTGGTAAAAATGAATTTCGATAGAGTGTTGATCCGTCCTCTATCATCCTAAACAGTTGCCTTTATCCACGTTGAGAGCATAAAAACACATGACCGACCTGAACGGTGGCGAACTTTCCGGGGAATCCCGCGAACGAACCTATCGCCGTAACTTTGTTTTTTTTCTGACCGATGGAATCCTGTTTACTGTGGCGATGAGTATCATCAGCCCAACTACCCTTATCCCGGATTTCGTTCGGCGTTTAACCAACTCTGAAATCCTGATCGGCTTGTCTGGCAGCATGTTTGAAATTTGCTGGACGCTGCCACAGCTATTCGTTGCACGCTATATCGTGCGTGTAGAGCGTAAAAAGTGGTGGTTTGTCGGGCCAAGTATCCCGGTCAGGTTTTCGGTTCTGAGTTTTGGGATACTTACTATGGTTTTTGGGGCAACGCGCCCGGAATTGATCCTGTTCGCCTTTTTGATTTGCTATGGAATCGCTGGCTTTGGCGACGGGCTGGTGGGCGTCCCCTGGGCAGATTTGATCGGGTCCAGTCTGGATAACAAGTGGCGGGCGCGTATGTTTGGTCTGATGTCTGCCAGCGCAGGGTTGATTATGCTGGCGGCGTCCCCGTTGATCGGGCTTGTCCTCAGTGGTGCGGGACTGCAATTCCCCAATAATTATGCGCTCCTGTTTGTCGCGGCAGGGGTTCTGTTTGCCATTTCCATTTTTCCGATTCTGATGATACGGGAGCTACCCGGCGGCAAGCGCGTCGAAAAAACAGCATCGTTAGCGGAGTTCCTACCGATGCTGGGGCGTGTCTTGCGTACCGACGGGGCATTCCGCAGCATTCTGATCGCCCGAATGCTCACCAGCCTGTTTGCAATGGCGGGGCCATTCTACATTGGTTTTGCGACAGTACAGTTGAAACTTTCGAGCGAGGTAGCTGTCCCGACCCTATTGGCAATGCAAACGATAGGCGGCATCGCCGGGGCATTGATCTATACATGGCTGGGGAGTATTAACAATCTGTTTTATATTCGGCTGGCGCTGGCGACTGTATCTCTGCTGCCGATCAGTGCGCTCCTCGCGGGCGTTGTCGGGCCGATCCCGCTCTATTTCGGGTTCCTGATGTCAGGGCTGGCGCTATCCAATCTGGGGCTTGGTTATCAGAACTGGATAGTGTCTCATGCCAACCCTGAACAGCGCCCGATTTATGTGGGGTTATTCAATACCATATCAGCTATTACCTCACTGAGCGCACCGCTGATCGGCGGTCTGGTCGCCCAGCAACTCGGCTATATCCCGTTATTCAGCGTTTCATTGCTGCTGGTTATCTGCGCCCTGTTCGTGACGCTGCGCTTTGTTCGGAAGCCGCAAGCGACATAAAAATTTCATCAAGGCCAGCGAAAACCCATCACCGCTGCTGTTGACAAACCTGGAAACTGAGCGTATAGTTTTTTGTGACGAAACTAGACGTTCGGCGTATAGGTTTAAAATGTCGGTCAAATTTGCAATTTTGGCGCTGCTTTATCAACAACCGATGCACGGCTACGAGATTGGTAAACAGTTGCAACTGACGGTGGATGCCGAATGGGACATCAAGCCGGGGCAGATTGCGAATACGCTGGCGCGGCTCAAGGAAGCGGATTTGGTCGATTATGAAGTCGTTGCTGTTAACGACGCACCAGATCGCAAAGTCTATCGCCTGACCGAGGCTGGATTGGCGGAGTTGAAGACGATGTATCTGACTCCTGAAGTCCGCGAATATCGTCTGGGCGATACCTTTTTTATCAAACTGGTGCTGAGTCTTACGGGTGGCCCCGTTCCTGTCGATCAGGTGTTGAGCGTTCAGCGCCGCGAACTCTACCAGAAACTTCACCAGATCACCGAGATGCGGCGCAATGCCGACACCCAAACCGATCTTCCCTGGGTACTGATGCTCGAAAGTAACATCATGCACCTTGAGGCCGATTTGCGCTGGATCGAGATGTGCGAGGTACGCCTGCCCGATCTCAAGCGTTATAAGCCACCGAAGCCGGAACCCAAAGCACGCGGCAGACCCCGCCGCCAGTTACTTGAACCATCGGGCGACTAAGCCGATCCGCAACACTGCGAACAATTGAAGGATGTATGTGCCAAATCAGGCGGCGTCTTGTGCTGCCTGTCAGCAATGATTTTGCAGGAGAGAATGATATGACTGTCCAAAACAAGACTCAGGCGAACGGAAAGAATGCCGCCAATCCACTCGTGCAGGCCGAAGGGCTATCCAAAGTCTACGGCGCGGTTGGAAATCAGGTCTATGCGCTCCGGGATGTTTCGCTGAACATCCAGCCGGGCGAATTTGTCGCCATTATGGGGCCAAGCGGCTCCGGTAAAAGCACCCTGCTCTATCTGCTGGGTGGCCTCGATCAACCTACCAGCGGAACAGTATCGCTACGCGGCGACAATCTGAATACGTTGAACGACAAGGCGCTATCGCATCGCCGCCGTACTGAAATCGGTTTCGTCTTCCAGTTCTTCAACCTGATTCCCGTCCTCACAGCGCGCGAGAATGTCGCCATGCCGCTGATTCTGGATGGCGTGAAGCGTCCCGAAGCGCTCAAGCGTGCCGATGATGCGCTGAGTAAAGTGGGGCTTGCCGATAGAGCCGGACATCGCCCCTCGGAGCTTTCCGGTGGTCAGCAACAACGGGTGGCGCTGGCACGGGCATTGGTCATCGAACCTGCGTTGATCTTCGGAGACGAGCCAACCGGGAATCTGGATTCGCAATCGAGCGAAGAAGTTGTGCAACTCCTGCGCCGTGTCACCGATGAATGGAAGCGCACAGTCGTCATCGTCACGCATGATCCGCGCGTTGCCGCTTATGCTGACCGAATTGTTTTTCTGAAGGACGGGCGGATTGTCGATGAAAATCTGCTCAAGGGACAAGGCAACAGCGATCAAATCCGTGAACAACTGGGGCGTGTAGCCATCACTACGAGGTAGGAGAAAATTGCAATGTTTACATTGACCATGATGGCACTACGCTATCTGGGTGGGCGCAAGCTGCGTACAACCCTGACGACACTCGCTATCGTATTTGGCGTGTCCGTAATCTTTGGGATCAATCTGCTGTTGCCGAGTACCGTTGCCGCGTTCAAGAAATCGCTCACGGCGGGGACAGGAACGGCTGATCTGGAATATACCATTCAAACCGGCGAAGCCTTCGAGCCGGGAACATTACCGGGATCGGTGGCAAAAGTCAGCAACGTGGAAGCAGTATCGGGCGTATTGCGCCGCCTGTATAACATTCCATCGCTTGGCGGACAAGGCACATTCGGCAAAGCCGCCCAACTGGAACTCATCGGTGTCGATCCTGACAGCTTTCAGAAGGTGCAATCGCTGGTTGTGAATCAGGGGCGATTCCTGCAAGCGGGCGATACCAACAAAGCGGTTATCCCTGCCGGAATCGTGGAATTAGCGCCACAATTGGGCGTAGGTGCAACGATTCCGCTAATCACAAGCAGCGGGATCAAATTGTTCACGGTTGTTGGCACGCTGGCAGATCGCAGCAGCATCGCCGTTCCTCAAGTCTATGTGACGTTGCCGGATGCTCAACAGGTGTTTAGTCAACCCGGTTTCATCAACTCTATTGAGATTGCCATCCAACCCGGTGCGGATCGTGCCGCCGTTGCTGCCGAAGTACAAAAAACGCTGGGCGAACGCTTCAAGCCAGGCGCAAATTCCAGCGGCGTTGATGCTGTTGGTTCACTGGAAATCGCCTATGCCATGTTCAATCTCCTAGGGTTGATGGCGCTACTCATGGGCGCATTTCTGATCTTTAATACCTTTCGCACTGTGATTATGGAACGCCGCCACGATCTGGCGATGCTGCGGACTATTGGCGCGGAACGCGGTCAACTGACGCAGTTGATCCTGATGGAGAGCCTGTTGCAGGGCATTATCGGAACGGCGATTGGGTTACTGTTTGGGCTTGGAATTGCCGCCGCCGGGATCAGTGCTGTGAAGGGCATCGGTCAACAGTTTTTTGGCAGTATTGACCTGCAACTATCCCTAAGTCCTTCAGCCCTAATCGGCGCGATTGTGCTTGGCGTTGGGTCGTCGCTGGTCGCCGGATATTTCCCGGCGCGTGCAGCGGGGAAAGTATCGCCGCTGGAAGCACTACGTCCCGTTTCTGCCGCCGATAACCGACGCAATGCTAATCGCAGCCTGATCATCGGCATTGGCATTATGGTATTCGCGCTTGTGCTGATGACTGTGAACCGTCAGTTGGCGGGATCGGGCGCGCTGTTATTCCTGATCGGGATGCTTGTCGGCGCAATTGGATTGGTCGTACCCCTCGCAACCTTCCTGACTCCGGTGCTGAATCTGTGGTTCAATCGGGAGGGCGATCTGGCGCGTGGGAATATGATCCGTCAACCGGGGCGCGCAGCGATCACCGCCAGCACGCTGATGATCGGCCTAGCTGTGTTTATCGTTCTGTGGACAACGGCAGGGAGTTTCAATCAATATACACTGGATATGGTGCATAAGAGCTTCGCCAGCGATTTGCTCCTGCTGCCCCAAACCATCAGTCTCTATGGCACGACAATTGGCGCAGATGAATCGCTGGTGCAGAAACTCCATGCGCTTCCCGAAGTGCAAACGGCCAGCGGCTTCCGCTTCGCCAACAGCATCGTCGGCGGGAAGACACTGCAAGTGCTGGGAATCAACCCGGAAACCTATGATAAGGTATCGCCTATGGATTTTCAGGGCGCGAAGCCATCCGACGCTTATACTGCATTGAGTTCAGGGCGTACCATGTTCGTGAACCCGCTGGCTGCCTCCACGCTCAAGGTCAAAATTGGCGATAATGTCACATTGGAAACGCCCGAAGGCCCGCAAACCTACCAGATCGTCGCGCTTGCCAGCGATCTGCTCACCTTCAAAGTGAATACGGCCTTCATCTCCCAGGCCAATATAAAAACGGATTTCCACAAGGCCGATGATGTGATGATCATGGTCGATCTGAAACCGGGCATTTCTGTCGAGGATGGGCAGAAGGCAGTGGCAGCAATCGCGGTGGATTATCCCCAGTTTACAGTGCGACCAACCGGGCAATACGCGACAGAACTCAGCGACCTGACCACCAAAGCGATAGGGTTCTTCTACTTCCTCGGCTTCCTGGTGTTGATCCCGTCGGCGCTTGGACTGCTCAACACGCTGACGATCAACGTCCTCGAACGAACCCGCGAGATCGGCGTAATCCGCGCTGTTGGCGGCAGCCGGACGCAGGTACGCCGAATCGTGATGGCGGAAGCGGTGCTGCTCGGTTTGTTCGGCGCGCTGATTGGGACTGTTGCTGGAGCGGTAGCAAGCTATGGATTCATAGCGGCATTCTCGGCGATTGGCTGGAATATCCCCTATGATTTCCCGATACTTGGCATTCTTGCGGCGATCATCTGTGCGACCTTGCTGGCGCTGCTGGCGAGCATGTTGCCTGCACGTCGTGCCGCCGGGCTGGATATTATCCGGGCGCTGCAATACGAATAATTCGGGATAAGAAGCCCTCAACCCCCAGCCCGTTCTCCCACAGGCGAAGGGGAGTCAGCGAGAGTCTGGAAGTCCCTCTCCTGCGGGAGAGGGATTCAGGGTGAGGGCTATCTATAACACCAATAGCGTTATCCTGAATTTACGTTTCGTTACCCGGAGTCAGACAATAAAAATGGGCGAGAGTAGTTTTAACTCCCGCCCATTCTCTACAACACAAACCGCCGAGAGACTGTCTGAAAAGGATTGACCCCTATCCCCAACCCTTTCCCCGCAGGCAGGGAAAGGGAGTCAACGCGCTGGTTTGGAAGTCCCTCCTCGCTAGCGGGGAGGGATTTAGGGTGGGGTTGATTGGACTTCCAGTCCGTCTCTAAAACTTACGGCGTGTTGAAAGTCTTCAGATACGCAATCAGGTCTTTCAGCGTATCCAGAGTCAATGTATCGCCAAAGCTCTGCGGCATCACACCCGCGCCATAGTTTGGCGTAAGGAAGTGATTCGGGTAGAGGATGCTCTGGGCAAGATAGGCTTCGCCCTTCTTTTCCGGCGTATCTCCCGGCAGGTTAGCATTCTCTGGCGCTTTAAGACGATCCGAGAGGACACGTACCCATGTTCCCTTTGTCGCTGGCCCCTGCCCACCTGCAACAGCGTGGCAACCTGCGCAAGCGTTAGCGTTATAGGCTGTTTCGCCCTTCTTGGCATCGCCACCAGAGAGGTCGCCGAGATCGGCAACGCTGGCATCATCCTTCTTGCCGAATTTTGCAAAGATACTATCTTTTGGAGGTTCATTCCCGCCACCGCCGCTGCCGCCAGCGCTCGGACGATAGAATGGCAACCGTACAGCGCTTGGGTCAATTGTCTTGGCCTGATCGCTCCAGTTGAGGATATAGGCAGTCACATCGCGGATTTCGTCGTCGCGCATTGGGCCGCCATATTTCTGTCCCCATGTTGGCATAACGACGTTACCAGTGGTATAGAAGCCGGAGAGCGGACGACCCGCAGCGACGGCATTCTGGATATATCCTTCCAGCGTACCGCCCCAGTTCAGTTCCTTCAGGCGCGGCAGGCGTGCTTCGTCCCAGCCTTTATCCTTCAAGGCAGTCAGTTCTGCTTGCCTGGCGGTGATGCTGGCGGTTATATCTTCCGCGCGCTTTTTGTTGGCTTCGAGGCTTTCGGTGGCGCGCTTGAGCGCGGTTTCTGCCGCAGCCTTATCTTTTTGAAGCTGGTCTTTTTTGGCTGCATCGGTTTCTTTGGCAATCTGCGCGTCCAGATCAGCGATCTTCTTCTGGCCGTCGCTGACGAGCGCAATTTGCGCATTGACCGCTGCCTGCTGCTTCTGGAGTTCCGTGATTTCGGCCTGCTTGTCCATCGCCGGGTTTTTATCGAGGAAAAGCATCGGGTTCTTCAAGCCCGGCCCCTGACCACCCAGACCATCAATTCCGTGACAGGTGGCACAGCTACTCAGGTATATCGCTGCACCGTTTTCAATCGAACGTCCGTGATACTGCTCTGTGAAGACCTGCATCCGCGCCGGCTCATTGATAGCAACCCAGCCGACCAGTAGCAAAATCCCGACAAAAAAGGTGATGCCGAGCAGTACGCGGTTTTGAATAGCTATAGGCATTGGTTGTGCCGTCCCTCGTACTTGTGATTCATCTCAAAAAAACACACGACTCCCCCATTCACGCAGAACGGGGGAGCAAATCGGGCTTTATTAGCCGCCGTAGTTGAAGTATTCCGATGCCTTGTTGACATAGATCGTCTTGCCAGATGAAGTCACAGCCGGAACCGTAACTTTATTGATCACAGGCAAGCCATCCGCGTTCGTCTTTGGTGTGCCATCGGCGTTCAGTTCCGGCACATCCATCGTAATCATCTTCAGCTTGACCGTGCCATCGGCGTTACGCAGAATTTCCTTCTTGTCGTTGACTTCCGGTACATTCCAGATGATCTTGATGTCGATACGCTTCAGGTTGGTTGAGCCAGCAGTAGAAGTCTGATCATCGGAGATGGTCAGGACGCCGACAGCACCGGGGAGTTTCGTCTGCCCCTCGGCAATCAGTTCTTCAAATTCATGCAGAATCGATTGCAAGGCAGGCATCTTCTCCGGAATCGCCATACAGGTCACTTCGTTGCCAAAGCTGTCTGGTTGTGGCGCAGAAACACTCGCAGGCGGAAGTTGTTCACGAATGCTTAGTTTGCTTTCGTGTTCCAGACTGTTCGTGCAATACGTGCCTGACTGGAGTTGGGCAAACGGCACAGCGCGCAACGGACCAACGCCTTCCACCGGAGCCAGCTTCTGCGCGATTTCCTGATCCATCGCGGTGTCAACACCATACTTTGGCGTACCCATGTAGGTCAGGAACAGCATCGCTGTGATGAACAGCAGCGATAGGCTCAACGCAGCGCGACGGTGCGCGTAGCGACGGCTTGGCGTCACATCCAGATACGGCCAGACAAAGTAGATGCCGAGCAAAATGGTCGGGATGACCAGACCCCAGAAAATCTTGTCGCCAAGTTTGAGCATCCCCTGCAACCACAGGAAGTACCAGGGCGCTGTCGTGTGCAGCGGCGTGGAGAGCGGGTTGGCATGGTGTTCAAGCGGGGCATGGAAGAACCAGATACATGCGACAACCATCAGGAAGGTCGCAGCACCGAACCACATCAGTTCGCTGGTCAGAATGTCCGGGATGAAATAGACACGGCGTTCCATCGGGATACGCTTGGCGGTGTCCTGGCCGATTTCTTCCTCACGGGGGGGGAGCGACGGCCCGTGCAGAACCACCTTGTAATAGTGGACGCCGAGGAAAATTACTGTCAGCATCGGGAGCAGGAAGACGTGCGCCAGATAGAACCGGAGCAGACCACCCGCGCCAATGTCCGGCGCGCCACGCAACAGCAGGTTGACGTTTGTCCCGACGATTTCCGGCGGCGCTGCTTCTGCCATCGAAGTACCAATCGTGACCGCCCAGAATGCCAGTTGATCCCAGGGCAACAGATAGCCCGTGAAGCTCAGGAACAGCGTAAACAGCAAAAGCGCCATCCCGCTGAACCAGGTGAACTGACGCGGCTTCTTGTATGACCCGGTGATATAGGTACGGATCATGTGCATCGCCACAAACAACACCATGCCTTCCGCGCCCAGACGGTGCAAGTCGCGCACGAATTGACCGAGCGGCACATTGCTCAGAATGTTGAGCATGTTGGGATAGGCAGCATCCGGGGAGGGCGTGTAGAAGACCATCAGGAACAGGCCGGAGATGATCTCCATCAGGAAGAAATAAGTGGAGAGCCAGCCGAGCCGGAAGGTTGGATACAACCCCGTCATCGCCTGGTGATAATAGCTGGGGCGCATGTGCATCCAGAAGGCATCCGCGTGCGGCGTGAGGCGCGGGTTCGGGCGGCGCGTGGGCGCTTCGCCACGAATCGCTTCACGGATGTCGTTGATGTTCAGGCCCGCCGTCAAGCGTTCAACCGACTCGTCTACAAGTTCGAGTACGGCCTTCCGCACGCCTTTTTCCTTGATGTCGTCAAGGAACGAGGGGACAGGTAATACGGACATGGGTCTATTTTTCCTCAGTTCTCAGCGAACCGTTTGATGACAAAATTAACCGGAATAACATGGGGTTATGCGTGTGTCGCGCCCTTGATCTTCTTACCCGTGTTGACTTCGATACGCGCTGCGTTCGCTGTCGGGACGGGGCCGCCGTTTTCATCGCTGGATTTAGTCGATCCATCCTGATAATAGATCGTCACCTGGAAGCGATCCAGGTTGCGCGGCGCGGGGCCTTCGATATAGTTGCCCTTGTTGGTGAACTTGCTACCGTGACACGGACACTCGAAGCGGTTGTTGGTTCCTACCCACTTGAACAAGCAGCCCAAATGTGTACACACCTTGCTGAGGGCGCGGAAGCCTTCGTCGGTGTTACTCAGCCACATCTTGCCATCCGGTTTATCCACCGGCGGGGTGTCTACCGCTGCGGTGGGCAGACTGGCAGGATCGATGACGAAAACACCACCAAATTCACCAGCGCGGAAACGTGGCAACATAAACCAGATTACCGTAACGCCGAACTCAGCCAGCAGGAGCGACATACTCGCGCCCCAGATATAGAAGAGGAATTCGCGCCGGGATACACCCTTGCCCGCCAGATCGGGCGCAACGGGGGCGGCGTCTTTGGTTGGTGCAGCAACTGCTTTCCCTTTGGTCGGTGTGGTTGCGCTAGCCATAAATACTCCTTCGGCCTGATAAAGCCGAACCCAATCAGGTTTTTTCTATGTTGGGCAAGTTGAATTAGAGACAAAGTTGTATATGTACAATTTATCACAAATTTACTTGAGTGTCAAAATTTGATGGGCTTAAACCCGCTCATTATCGCTGTTCAATTATGAGAAAAAAGAGGTTCAATCGGGGGACTTATGCAAAGGGACAGGGCGGCACGTGCGTCGCCCATCCCGAAATTTGATTCGATGGTCAGGTTAAACCAATAACGCCTGTTTCCCCATCTCCGCGAACATATCTTCTTTGACATCCGCAGGTGGACAGTACATCTTGAGGCGAAACTCGATAGGGCGATAGATAGCATATATACGCTGTTCGGGAACCAGAAGCCGCATGAACAAGACGATTCCGAATGTCCCAATCCACGACAGAACGTCGATGAAGTCCGGCTTTGCCACAACCCGTTTGGTCAGACATACCTTGATGGATTCCGCGCCGACGTTGCCTTCAATTTCATACCCGTGTTTCTGCCATTCCCGGAGTTCGTTCAGGATATTCTCGCGGTGCAAGTCCCAGAAGTAAATCCGCGCGAGGGGTTCAAGGGGAGCATTTGGCGGGGCAAGCGAAGCCCACGCGCGCCGCGTCCCCCAATTATCATATACATAGTAAATATAGTCTCGTTTTTGTGGAGCAGAGAGTGTGGTCACGATTACCCATCGTTCTGATAAACGTTCTTGTTATATCCCCGATGGGCGTCAGGGGAGTGTCAAACTCTGCGCGGAAAGCATAAAGATTATATCAATGCGCGATCTATCTCATCTGCAAGTGGTGTTAAATGCAATTCAGATTTTTCATCCCGAATGATTTTGTTAGAACTCCGATCTTCACAATTGTTGATATGAAAGGTATCGTTTTCTTGCGCTCATCATCGAGCGGATAAGGGTAATCTACAAAAACCTCGACAGACTCCCTTTTTATAAAGATTTTATATTCTGACATAACTTTGTGACCCTGGTACCGTGTCCTGTTAAACATTGTAACGGTATAATGAAATTATAGTCGAATGATGTATCAAATGTCTGTATCAGACATTTACATAATTGGTGTTATCCGGTTCCAATGCCGCTGCTGGCTTGCGCCCGTTTATGGAAAAAATATGGCGACATCATCGAAAAACAGCCTGATTCGTCATATCTGCCACTATCTCCCCTGACACATTGCCAGGAAACGGGATAGCGAAAGAACGGTCAAACGTATTCAACCGACTATTCCCTGTAATCATTCAGCAATTATTGAGGCATAGAAATCTCATGGCTTACCGTAGTAAACCGCTGGCTGGTGTTGTATTTGTGCTGCTCGTATTGTGGGTTGGAGCTTTTATCTCTGTTCGCCCGGCACGCGCCGCCACGAATCGTTATGTCGTCAATCCCGGTCATAGCTGTGGCAGCAATTCGCCCTGCTATGCGTCGATTCAACTGGCGATTAATGCCAGCCAGAGTGGAGATACAATCATCATTCTGGAAAATATGAATTATGGTCTTGGCTTTGGCGACGCTGTGAATAACACCAGCGGTCTGACTCTCAAAGGCACGAATGCCACAATCAGCGTGCCATTTCTCCAGATCGCGCTGGCGAACAACCTCACGATACAAAATCTGAAAGTCACCGATAGTCTGAAAATCCGCAATGTGACGACAAAGGTACGCGCAGAAAATATTACAACCAATGGCATCTATGTTCAGCCCACAGGCGCACTTAACGCCATTGTCGAACTCGTAAGCAATACCCTTCCGCTCGGCAAGGTGTGCGCCAGCAATACCGCCTATTGTGACATTTCGATTCTGGGCGCAGAAGGTCAACAGCTTGCCGGAAGCATCACCCTGCAAAACAACAAAGCTGGCGCGGTAAACATTTTTGCTAATGTGAATAACAGCACTACCGCGACACTTGCCGCAGCCGTCACGCTCGACGGTAATACGATTCAGGATACCGCCGATGTTGGCATTCGGCGCAATCCCGGTACAACGTTCACCGGGGCAGGCAACATCACGGGCAATATCATCTTCAACAACAACACAGTCAACAATGCACTACGTGGTCTGAATATCACCATCGACGTGAATACACATGGCACGATTTCGGGCAATGTGACCTTCTCTAACAACCGCGCCGACAAGATCGCCTGTATCACCATCGATGCCGATTCTGCGTTCAATAACTCGATGTCGGGCAGCATCACCGTTGGCAACAACACGGGTTCGGTGATCGAAATGGGATTTCGTGGAACCTATAGCGGCGCGAACCTGAACATCCAGAACAACAACCTGACCTATAAGGGCGGTACGGATGGCACAGTCATCACAGTACGCGCGAATACCTTTACAAGCGCGACGACGATCCGCGTTGGAGACAACACCGGGTTGTTCGGCATTGGTATGGATACATTCGCAGGCTCTAATGATGCCACAGTGAGCATCTATAATAACCCTGCGTACTATGTTGCCTATTCGGTCTCCACGACGAACAACGGTACGCTCTCTATCACCAACAATACTGTCTCCGCAGGGCCATATCCGGCCAACCCGGTGAACAATCCCGACTGGGGTTACATTACGATGGTTTCCGATACCGGAGCGCTCAAAACCATCAACATTCTGAATAATACTGCGCCGAAACTCTACCTTTCGTCCGCAACCAACATCGCCGGGAATATCCTGGTGCAAGCCAACAACATTGCAGGCGTTGCCACCTTCAATAGCACTCAGTCCGTTGGTTCTGGCGTATTGACGCTCCAATACAACCGCATCGGAACCGCCAAAACGGATAGCGTCAATATTGTTCGTATCAACAGTGAAGTACATTTCAACGCGATTATGGGCGCTGTATTTCCAAACGGTGGTACGGTCAATTCCCAACGTAACTGGTGGGGGTGCAACGGTGGCACGGGCAACGCCGCCTGTCAATCCGTGACCGTGCCGAACTCGACGCCCTATCTGACCTTCAATGCCAATCTGGTCTGCACCGGCGCGAATAACAAGATCATTGCGGGCTATAACACTGCCAAAGACAGCAACGGCGTATACTGGTCGAATATCAGTGTTCCCGGCAACGTGATGGTTTCGCCCAGTTCCGGCTCCGTGACCGATGTAAACCCAAACGCGCTGTTGAGTACATCAAGCTGGAATTCCAGCACGATCAACGTCAGTGCCAACGCGACGGTCACCGTATCAATCACGCTGGATCGCCAGTCGATCAGCCTGACAAAGCAGTGCCAGACGCGCTCCGACAAAGTGGGCGTCTATCGCGCCGGACAATGGTTCCTGAGTACAGCCGCCAATGGTGGCGGCACAGTCAGCGTGACATTCGGACAGGCCGGACAGCTTCCGGTAACGGGCGACTGGAACGGCGATGGCGTCGATACGATTGGTGTTTTCGATTCGACACTGGGTGTTTTCTATCTGCGCGATAGCAACACAGCAGGCGCTGCCGATAGGTCGTTCGTGCTTGGCAATCCGGGGGATACACCGCTGGCAGGGCGCTTCGATCCGACAATGGATCACGATGGCGCAGGCGTTTTCCGTCCTACCAACGGGATCATCTACCTGAAGCGCGATCTGGTGACGGGTTTCAGCGACTACTTCATGATCATGGGTAATCCAGGCGATAGCGGCTTCGCGGGCGACTGGAACAGCAACGGCTATGATGGCCCCGGTGTCTTCCGTCCAGCGCAAGGGCGTTGGTATCTCTCCAATAACGGCACAGCCAGCGGCATCGTCTTCGATGATGGTACAGCCGATTATGGTCCGGTGAATAACAGCAACATGCGCCCTGTCGTTGGCGACTGGAACGCCGATGGTGTTACCGGAATTGGCTACCTGCTCAATGGCGTGTTCACTTTGCGCAATAACCCATTTGGTTCCACCGCAGCCGATCAAACAGTAGTCTATGGACAGGCGGGCGATTATCCGGTGGCAGGACACTGGACAGCCGCAGCAGGCGACCCGAATCCGCTGGCAAACGTGATCGTGCAGCCGGGAACGACTTCATCGAATAACACGATTGAGGTTGGAACAGGCGACTAGCGATAACATTTGCAAGTTTAGTTGCTTCCAATTCCAGACCCGGCGCTGAAGCACCGGGCTAGACCCAAAGAGGTGACAACGGTTTGAGAGATAATCAATGGTTGCTAACTCTGATAGCATCAACACATATTTGATAGTAGCCGCGCTTTCAACCCTCTCTTTGAGTTTAGCCCTCGGCTTTAAGCCGGGGGTCTTCTGCATACATCCTACAATGGCAACAGACATTCCCACCGCGCGCCAAGCGAAACATTCACCCACAGCGGCAGGCTCCGATAACCGTGTGTTTCGCGCCGCCAACCCGCGCCCTGTGCAATATCACCCGTGAGCAGATTGCGCCATTCGCCAGCCGGGAGATAATACGAAACTTCGCCATCTTCGTTGAAAATCGGCGCAACCAGCACCGCAGACCCAAGCATATATTGCATATCCAGATACTGGCAGGCGGGATCATCCGGGTATTCCAGCACCATCGCGCGCATCACTGGCAGACCGCAGTCGTGCGCCTCGCGTGCCACATCCAGCAGATAGGGCATGATCCGCTTTTTCAGATCATTAAAGAAACGCAGCACGCCTACTGATTCCTCGTCAAAAGTCCAGGGCATCCGCACACTTTCGCCACCGTGCAAACGGCTGTGTGAGGAGAGCAGCCCGAACGCCACCCAGCGCTTATACAGGTCGGGCGTCGCCGTGCCGTTAAAGCCGCTGATGTCGTGACTCCAGAAGCCGTAACCGCTCAGGCCGAGCGCCAGACCACCGCGCAATGTCTCCGCCATCGAAGGATAGGTCGAACTGTTGTCACCGCCCCAATGCACCGGATACTTCTGGTTGCCACAGGTCGCGGAGCGTGCGAACACTACTGCCTCTTTCGTCTCCTGTTCAAGCAGTTCAAACACGGTCTTGTTATAAAGATACGTGTAGTAATTGTGCATTCGCTCCGGGTCGGAGTTATCGAAATAGCGCACGTCGGTAGGAATCGCCTCACCGAAATCGGTCTTGAACGTATCTACGCCCATATCGATCAGCGCCTTGAGTTTGCTGGCATACCATGCACAGGCATCAGGATTGGTGAAGTCAACGAAACCCATACCGGGCTGCCAACCATCGATCTGATAGGTATCCACGCCGTTCGATGCGTGCAGCAGATAACCGTGTTCGGCTCCTTCTGCGAATAGTGGGGACGCCTCCGCGATATACGGGTTAATCCAGACGCAGATTTTGATCCCTTTGTCCTTGATGCGTGCAAGCATTCCCGCCGGGTCAGGGAAGTAATCTCTATCCCACAGGAAACTGCACCATGTCAGCTTCCGCATCCAGAAGCAATCGAAATGAAACACGCTGATCGGGATGCCGACGGATTCCATCTTTTCGATATTGGCGATGATGTCGTTTTCGTTATAATTCGTCGTGAACGAAGTCGAGAGCCACAGCCCGAATGACCATTCCGGCGGGAGCGCAGGCTTGCCGCTCAGAGTAGTGTATTGTTCCAGCACATCCTTCGGCGTTGGCCCCGCAAACAAGTAATAATCCAGCGATTGATCGGCAACGCTGAACTGTACCCCGGTCACGAAATGCGATCCTACCTCGAACGAGACCCGCCCCGGATGATTCACCAGAACGCCATAACCCCGATTGGTCAGATAGAACGGGATACTTTTATAGGCGTGTTCCGAATCCGTGCCGCCGTCCTCGTTCCATGAGTCGATTGCCTGCCCGTTTTTGACGAGCGGGCCAAAATGCTCACCGAAGCCATAGACGGTTTCGCCGGGTTGCAGCGATAGCTGTTCGCGCAGGTAGGTTTCCTCGTTCTGCGAAAAGAGTGCCAACCCCTGCGGAGCGCTTTCGGTCAAGAGCCTTCCATCGCGCAGGAAAGTAAAACTCCAATCCTCGCGCAAATCAAACATCACGGCCAGCGAACCGCTTTTCAGCCATGCGTTTTTATCATCCTGCCCGATGGAGACATTCGGATTGGTTTGCGTGTAATCCAGATCGAAAGCGGGCTGACGCGGTTTGCGCCCCTTATGATGGGCAATCTGCACCCGAATCACGTTTGGCATCGGGGAGGTAAAACGCGCGGTGATCGTCGTCCCTCCGATATAGTGCCAGCGGTGCGTGACGCGATGGTCATAGCCCGTGACAACGAGCGCGTCTTTTTCGACCTGCACATCAACGATAGTAACCGGGTATATTGCGGTTGTTCCCGGCAATAAACGCCAGTGACCGTTGTTAAACTTCATACTTTGGAATCCTCTTCTATGGAGACGCCGCGCAAATCCAGCGAATTGGCGAAGTGACAGGCCGCGAATCGTGGTTCGTTGGAGGGCTGATCGATCTGGATTAACTTTGGCTCCTGCGTGGCACAGCTATCCTGTGCATAGCGACAGCGTGGATGAAAATAACAGCCTGTCGGCGGGTTGGAGGGATCAGCGATTTCGCCTTCCAGATGGATACGCCGCCCTTTATCACGCAGGCGCGGGTTATGAATCGGGACAGCCGACATGAGCGCTTCGGTATATGGATGCTTCGGGCGCATATACAAATCGGTGGATTCGGCAGATTCCGCTATCTTACCGACATACATCACATTCACACGGTCACAAATCTGGCGAACAACGCTCAAATCGTGTGCGATGAACAGGTAGGTCAGCTTGAATTCGTCCTGCAATTCCTTGAGCAAATTCAGGATTTGCGCCCGGATCGAAACATCCAGCGCGGAGATTGCTTCATCCGCGATGATCAATCGGGGGTTGGTTGCCAGTGCGCGGGCGATCACAATGCGCTGACGTTCGCCGCCGCTGAACGCATGGGGATAGCGCCGCATATATTCGGGACGCAGGCCAACACGCCGTAATAGCTGCGCGACTCGATCTTCCAACTCGCTGCCTGTCGCCAGATGGTTGACGCGCAACACCTCGCTGACAATCTCGAAGGTCGTCATACGCGGGTTGAGCGATGAATAGGGGTCCTGGAAGATCATGCGGATTTGCTGGCGATAGGGCTTGAGCGCTTCCCGATCCAGTTGCACCAGATCGATGTAATCACCATTCGGGGTGCGGTAGAAAATCTGCCCCTCGGTGGGGTGATAGACGCGCGCAATGCAGCGCCCTATGGTGGTTTTGCCACAGCCGCTTTCCCCGACAAGGCCGAGCGTTTCGCCCTCTTTGACGACGAAACTCACATCATCCACCGCCTTCACATAGCTGGTCGTTCGTCCCCAGAATCCGTGTCGGCGCGTGAACCACATTTTCAGGTTGCGGACTTCGAGCAGCGGTTGCGTCGATGCTTCTTTCACATCGGTTTGTGGTAGATCGATCACCTGATTCATGATGCGACTCGCTCTGTTTTGGCATAGGCAGGATCGTACAAAACACACCGCGCTTCGTGGTTTTCCGTAATGGCGATAGGTTCCGGCACAACGCGGTTACACACGCCGGCGATTGCCTGATCGCAACGGGTATGGAAAGGGCAACCTGTCGGACGCTGGAAGGGGGAAGGGATCATGCCCCGGATCGGGTCAAGCTGGCGGCGAGTCGCAGCGATTTTCGGGAGCGAGCGCAGCAGCGCATTGGTGTACGGGTGCGCCGGATTATTGAAGATCGTATCCACATCGCCACGCTCAACCACATTGCCGAGATACATCACCGCCACTTCATCGGCAATTTCGGCCACCACGCCGAGATCGTGCGTGATGAACAGCAGTGCCATCTTGTAATCTTCCTGCAACTCCCGCATCAAATCCAGAATTTGCGCCTGTGTGGTCACATCCAGCGCGGTAGTAGGTTCATCGGCGATCAGCAGTTTCGGGTTACACGCCAGCGCCATCGCAATCATGCAGCGCTGAATCATCCCGCCACTGAGCCGGAATGGATATTCATCGATCCGTGTTTCTGGTTTGGGGATGCCGACACGCCGCAACAGTTCAATTGCGCGGTTGCGCGCTTCGGCCTTCGATATATCCTCATGTAGCAATATTGTTTCGATGATCTGATTGCCGACGGTATACAGTGGGCTGAGAGATGCGCTTGGCTCCTGAAAAATCATGGCGATTTCGTTGCCGCGAATGCCGCGTATCTTGTCGCCGCGTGGCGGCAGGTTCGTAATGTCAATATCTTCGACTATCCCGCCGTGAAGCGTCTTGTAATAATGGATGCTCCCGCCGACGATCCTGCCGGGTGAGCGCACCAGCCCCAGAATCGCGCGGGCGGCGACGCTCTTGCCGCTGCCACTTTCGCCCACCACACAGAGCGTTTTGCCCTGCTTGATGCTATAAGTCACCCCGTCAACGGCTTTTACAACGCCCTCGTTGGTGAAAAAATGAATTTTTAGATCACGCACTTCCAGCATGAATATTTCCCTCTCTCAATGGTACGGATCAGCGGCATCGCGCAGACCATCACCGAGGAAGTTCAGCGCCAGTACGGTAATCATGACTGCCAGACCGGGCAGCAGCAACCAGGGCATATTCGCAATCGAGGCGATATTCATGGTTGCTTGCAACATCACGCCCCAACTCACCACAGGCGGGCGCAACCCCAAACCGAGAAAACTCAGCGCGGTTTCCGCCAGAATCATGCCGGGGATCGCCAGCGTTGCCGAGGCGATGATATGGCTCATGAATGACGGGATCATGTGCCGGATGATGATCCGGGAGCGCGGCACGCCGTCCAGTTCCGCCGCAACAATGAAATCTTCGTTTCGCAGCGACAGAAACTTGCCACGCACGACGCGCGCCATCCCCGTCCAGCCGAGGAAGGACAGGATCAAAGTGATTCCGAAATACACATAAATCGGGTCCCAGCGTGGCGGTACAGCCGTCGCCAGCGCCATCCACAGCGGAATATCGGGAATCGAACGCAGAATTTCGATCAACCGCTGGATCACGTTGTCAAGCCAGCCGCCGACCAGCCCGGAAATACCACCGAGCAGAATCCCAAGCACAAGGCTCAGGAATACGCCGACCAAGCCCACCGAGAGCGACACTTGCGAGGCATAGATCACACGGCTGAAAATATCGCGCCCGTTCTGATCTGCACCGAAGAGATAATAGGGATCGCCCGCGTTGACCGCGCCAAACAAATGAATATTGCTGGTCACGCTGAGATTGCCAATCAACGGTAATGGGATACCGTGCAACCCGATTTTATAGGAATCACCCTTCACGAAAAATCCAAGCCGGATTTTCGTCTCTGTATCCACCGTGAACACGCGCTTATAGGTCTGCGGATCAGTCACCTGTTTATAGGCATAAACATAGGGGGCGAACGATCCGTTATCAAACCATGTAATCGCCTGTGGCGGCGCTTGTGGATAGATCGCGTTATAGCTATCGACAGCCTGTGGCGCGAAGAAGCCGGCGAAGAATGCTACAAAATAGAGGAAGACGACGATCACCAGCCCGACCATTGCCAGCCGATGTTTGCGGAACTTCCACCACATGAGCCGCCACTGTGAGACTAGTAGGACTTTGGCTTCAGCCTCCGCGACGATTGGCGCAGGTTCGGCAGGTGGAACGAGTGGTTGAACAGTATCGTTAATCATTGTCCCTCACTATTCCGCGTACCGGATGCGCGGATCGAGCCACGCCAGCAATAAATCCGAAAGCAGTGTCCCGATAATCGTCAGGAAACTGAGCAGCATCAGAAATCCGGCTGCGAGATACATATCCTGATCCAGCAACGCACGCAACAGGATAGGGCCAGTCGTTGGCAAATTCAGGACGACAGACACAATCGCTTCACCCGCGATCAATCCGGGGAGTATCCAGCCAATGGTGCTGACAAACGGGTTCATCGCTTGCCGCAACGGATATTTGATCAGCAATTTCCACTCGGATAACCCCTTTGCGCGGGCAGTTTCCACATAGGGCTTATTCAGTTCATCCAGCAGATTGGCGCGCATGATGCGGATTAGTCCCGCCGTGCCGCTGATCCCCAGAATGACCATCGGCAGCCACAGATGTTTGAGCAGGTCGATCACCTTGTCGATACTCCAGGGGGCGTTCTGGTATTCGGTTGAAAACAGGCCGCTCAGGGTCACGTTGCCAAATTTGAAGGCGATATACATCATGACCAGCGCGATCAGAAATCCCGGCGTTGCCAGCCCGATGAAGCCCACAAAGCTGAAAAAATAATCTGCGATGCTATATTGTTTGACCGCTGAAAGGATGCCGATAGGGAGCGCTACCATCCACGTAAAGATAAAGCTGGCAAATGAGATGACGACGGTCATCCCGATACGATCCCCGATCATTTTGGCGGCGGGTTCGGACGTCTCGAACGAATAGCCGAAGTCGCCCTTCAAAACGATATTGCCGATCCATTTGGCATATTGGTTGAGCAGCGGCTCATTCAGGCCATAGCGTTCGCGCATGGCGGCCTCGAACTCTGGCGACCAGGTAACCCCGGCCTGTTTCCGCATGTGTTCCATCATATTGTTGATGTAATCGCCGGGGGGCAGTTGAATGGTGGCGAAGACAACAATGGAAATGATGAACATGGTTGGAACAATGTACAGGAGGCGCTTCAAAATATATTTGGTCATAAAATTATGTCCACTATCTTTTCCCGAATAGTTTTAACGTTTTTTAGTCACGGTGTTCAAAATGGATCAAAGCCATATTTCCTTGTGTTCTTAAACCCGGCGCTAAAGCACCGGGCTATAATCATGTTGTCTGTTCTGATAACTCATCACGCGCTTGATCTATGACTTTATCCTGCTTTTGGGATTTCATAGATCAAGCAAACTGCCATCTCAGATGGTATTCCTATTGCTTATAGCCCGGTGCTTTAGAGCCGGGTCTGAAATAATTCCCGGACTATACACTGCTTGCGGAGAGGGGGCAGGGGTGAGGTCAATCGCATTGTGTATCCCGAAGACCCGACCCAACCCAAAGATGGAGGCGACACCTTTGAGTTGAGCCGGGCGCTTCAGCAATGAGATACCCGCCCTATTTCCTGAAGAACCATTGCTCCGGGAAAGCAATCGCCGTGCCGCCGGGATTCCAGCCGCCGACCCATGTCTTCGGGACGTTGCCGAGTTTGGCGCTCAACGGACGATAGCTATCCGAGGCCGAGGAAATCCCGATAACCCAGAAGTTATCCGCCGTTGTCTGCAAGACCTGCTTCATCAGCTTGAGGCGTTCTTCGCCAGTCGGGGCTTGCAAGACCTTCTTATAGAGGTCAACCTGATCCTTGATAACCTGCGGTGGCTCGACTTTCGCCTTATTGTTCACCTGCAAGTACCACAGTTGCCAGCCGTTGCCCCAGATGGATTGACCATGAAATGGAACATAGTTGCGCGGGTCAGTAATGGCGGTGATACCATAACCACCTTCGCCCGTGAAGATCGTCGCTTCCATGCTGTTATCGTTGCTACGTTGTGTCCAGACATCGTTGCTCACGACATCGACAACAACTTCAATGCCAACCTTTGCGAAATACTTCTTGAGCAGTTGGGCGACATCTGCGAAGCGCAGACCATAATCATCCTTCTGAACAGTGAACACCACCGAGAGGCGCTTGCCGGAATCGGGATTCAGACGGAATCCATCGGCATCCTTCTTCGCCAGAACCTTATCCAGCGTCTTGTTGGCTTCGTCAACATTGAAGTCCAGATATTGGGTACTCAATTGCTTGTTGTACAGCGGCGAATCTTCAACTGGCGAGAGTTGGCGTGGTGTACCCTGACCGAAATACACAATGTCGATGATTTCCTTGCGGTTGATCGCATAGGACATGCCGACACGGAAATCCTTCTGGCTGAAAATCTTGCCGAGATCGGGGTGTGTCATGTTGAAGCTGACGCTGACCGTACCGCCACCTTCGCTCTTGACCGGGTATACCTTCAGACCAGAGGTTGCCTGATTATCGAAGAACAGCGAGCGCTGCTGGTCGGTGGTGTTTGCCATCGTGTCGAACTTGCCCGCCAGCACATCCACGAGCATCGTCTGATCATCCTGATAGGCGCTGCCTACGATGCGATCAATGTACGGAAGTTGATTGCCCTTCTTATCGACCCAGTAGTAATAAGGGTTGCGTTCGGCGATAAACTGCGTACCCGTGCCGAGTGGCTGCTTGTAAATCCAGGGAAACATCGTGGGATAGTTCACATCGCGCGAGACAACGGATGGATCGCCGCCGACACCAACCGCCGAATGTGCCTGGAACAGCGTGATCCAGTCGGTTGCGCCTTCGGTCTTCGGAATCAAATCCTTGATGCCGTCGGGGTTGTACTTGATATGGAACTGCTTCAGATAGTGCTTCGGCGCGGCGACGATTTCCCAACCCGGCCAGCCGCACATATTCAGCAGGAACATCCCATAGGAAACATCGAACTTGAGCGTAAAGGTATTCGCATCCTTGACCGTGACTGTCGGGGCTTCCTTGCCCGGCTTGAGCCAGCCATCCGGGAATGTACCCTTATTCAGTTCCTTGTTATTCAGAACGTCATTGATGTAGAACTCCACATCTTCCGAGGTGAATGGCTGACCATCTGACCATTTTGTACCGGGGCGCAGGTGGAAGGTATATTCCTTCGCGTCCGGGCTGATGTCGATCTTT
This sequence comes from uncultured Anaerolineaceae bacterium, assembly GCA_964432445.1. Lineage (GTDB taxonomy): Bacteria > Chloroflexota > Anaerolineae > Aggregatilineales > UBA2796 > JBBRMW01. Next base: position 6,653 of record CAYSOC010000056.1, on the reverse strand, counting down.
TCAGCGATATTCGGCACATAGTCAGTATAGGTTTCGTTCCAGTTGACGAGGCTCTTCCACGCCGACCAGAACACCATCTGGCTTGCCCAATAGCCATCGCCCTTAAATGGATCGCGGAAATCGCCGCCATAGGTTCCGATTTCCGATCCGGGATATTCAATCACGCGGGGAGAAGATGGCAAACGATCCTTCACAGGGGGCAACTTCCCGGCTTTGACCTGTTCTGCCAGCATCGGCGATTCGCCAAATTGGGCGTCCTGTGCGCCAACAGGCCGGAGCGAGGCAAACAGATACAGTGCAACTACAAATAAGGTAACGACCCGGAACTTCATGAAAAAACCTCCAAAGAATAGTGTCTAACAGCGGCCTGAGTTATTCATGCCGCCTTTCTCCCGATGCAGTTGTTCAACTATTTACAGCACTGGTAAAACGTCCGGGCAGGCGCAAAGCAAAAAATATTGTTTGCCCGTTCGATTTTTAATCCTGTCACATAAAATTGTGAACAGTCACATCATTTATATCACCAGTTTGATCAGGAATACAAGTGACGAAGTATTGAGTTATGCGTAAGACTTTGTGCAACCGCACAAATCGGCAGGCTTGAATCACAAATTTCATGTTTGAAATTTTGTGAATTGTCACATATAGTCATAATAACAAATATTGCTATATTCGTTTAGGTGTCTTTTTCTAAAGTTTGATTTTATGAAAACCAAACGACCAACCCTCCGCGATGTAGCCCGTGAAGCTGGCGTCTCTTACCAGACTGTTTCGCGGGTGATCAATAATAATGAGCATGTGGCGACAGAAACGCGCAATCGGGTTCTGAACGCGATTGATTCGCTTGGCTTTCGCCCGAACCGTGCCGCGCAGATCATGCAGACGGAACGCTCTCAAACGATTGAAGTGGTTGTCCCCTATTTTGGCTTCAACCGCGTTTTGTACAACATGGCGCGTGTCACCAACCAGCTTGGCTATCATTTTGTGATTGCGGCGATTGACCCGGAACAATTCGCGGAGACGCTGGCAAGCGGCGCATCCCGGTTCATTGACGGGTTTATCACCGTACCGTTTCCCGATGTAGACGATTATGCCGAATTGATGGAATTCACGGCAGGGATTCCGCTGGTGCAGGTTGGCGCGAAGGTCGGCGCGGCGATGCCCTCTGTTAGCTATGATCAGGCCAAAGGATCACGGCTCGCTACTCAACATCTGATCGAATATGGACACCGCCAGATTGCCGAAATCAGCGGGCCGTTGGGGAATTATGATGCCATCGCTCGTCACGAAAGCTGGTTGCTGACGCTCTCCGATCATCGTATCAAGCCTGTGATGAGCGTCGAAGGCGATTTTACGATTGACGGCGGTTTCCGCGCCATGAACCATCTGCTGGATAGCGGCGCGCGTTTTACCGGCGTCGTGATCGGGAACGACTCGATGGCGTTCGGCGCACATACAGCGTTACGGAAACGCGGCTATCGCGTCCCGGATGATGTTTCTATTGTCGGCTTCGATGATATTCCCGAATCAGCGCATTTTGTCCCCGGCCTCACCACCGTTTTTCAGGATGATGCGATGATGGGCGCACTGGCGGTTGAATATCTGATCAAAATCATCAATGAACCCGAAACGCCTGTCTATCAACAGGTCTTGATTCCCAAGTTAATCGTGCGCGAAAGCACACGCCCGATTTAAAAACCAGACCCGGCGCTAAAGCACCGGGCTATAAGCGACAAAAACATGGCTTGTGATGACAGTTGAGTTGATCTATCAAGCCTGAAAATTGTCGTGATCATTGAGCAAGCACGTTTTGCGCCATCACAACTGAAAACAAGATCATAGCCCGGTGCTTTAGCGCCGGGATCAGTGAATCCGAAAGAGAAAAAATGTCCCGCGATTTCATCCATCAAAAAGCGCCGTTCCTGTGGCACGGCGGCGATTACAACCCGGAGCAATGGCCTCGTGAGGTCTGGCAGGAAGATTTCCGGCTGATGCAGAAAGCGGGCATCACCGTCGCCACTGTCGGCGTATTTAGCTGGGTCAAACTGCAACCATCCGAAGATCACTATACCTTCGATTGGCTGGATGAAGTGCTGGACGGTCTGCACGCACACGGGATCAAGGCAGTGTTGGCGACCCCAAGCGCCGCGCAACCAGCATGGATGTCGCGTAAATATCCCGAAATATTGCGCTCCGATGAACGCGGGATCAGGAATCTACAGGGCGGACGCACCAATTATTGCCCGAACTCAACAGATTATCGCCGCCTGAGCGGGGAAATGGCGCGTGCGCTGGCAACCCGTTACAAGGATCACCCTGCCGTAATCCTGTGGCATATCAGCAACGAATACGCTGGCAGATGCCTGTGCGATACCTGCGCGGCGCGTTTCCGCGAATGGCTGCGAATCCGATACGGTACGCTGGATGAACTCAATGAGCGCTGGTGGACGGCATTCTGGAGTCACAGCTTCACCGATTGGGAAGAGATCATGCCACCGCGCAACAACAGCGAAACCCTGATGCACGGTCTGAATATCGACTATTTCCGCTTCATGAATGAGAGCCAACTTGACTGTTATCGCAACGAGCGCGACATTATCCGCAGCATCACGCCCGATATTCTGATTACCACGAATCTGATGGGTGCATACAAACCACTGGACTATCGACGCTGGGCAAAGGAAATGGATGTGGTTTCGTGGGATTGCTATCCTCAGCCGAGTGATTCTGGCGGCGAAATTGCATTCCTACATGATCTGATGCGTGGTGTCAAAGACGGTCAGCCTTTCCTGTTGATGGAGCAGACACCAAGCAGTCAAAACTGGCAGGCAGTAAATGCGCTCAAGCGCCCCGGTGTGTTGCGTCTGTGGAGCTATCTGGCAATCGCGCATGGGGCAGATTCAGCGATGTATTTCCAATGGCGGCGCGGGCGTGGTGGTTGCGAAAAGTTGCATGGCGCAATCGTGGAACACTCAGGCAGGGATGATACGCGCGTTTTCCGCGAGGTCAGCCAGCTTGGAGCAGAACTCCAACATCTAGGCGATGCTGTCATCGGCGCGAAAACAGATGCAAAAGTAGGTATCTTCTTCGACTGGGATAACTGGCACGCGCTGGACGATGCTGTTGGGCCAGTCCGCCACAAGCGCTATTTTGAAACGGTGCGTCAGCACTATCTGGCGCTCTATCGTCGGAATATTCCAGTAGATATTGTCTTCCCGGATTCCGATCTCAGCCGCTACAAAATCCTGATTGCGCCGATGATGTATATGGTTAAGGCGGGTGTTTCCGAGAAGATAGAGGCACAGGTCATCAGTGGTGCAACGTTTATTGCGACATGCTTCACCGGGCTTGTTGATGAAACTGATCTGGCATTCGAGAACGGCTATCCCGGTCCATTGGCGCGTGTGTTGGGTGTGCGCGTGGAAGAAATCGACGCACTCTATGAAAATCAGGCCAATTCCTTTGTGATGAAGGATGGCAGCGGATCGTATCCATGTCGATACCTTGCGGATTTGCTGCATACCGAAACGGCAGAGGTTTTGGCAACCTTCGGGAGCGATTTTTATCAGGGGATGCCCGCTGTTACCCGCAATCGTTTTGGCGAAGGGGCGGCCTATTATCTGGCAAGCACGCCAGATGATGCGTTCATGGATCGCTTCTATGGCGAAATCTTGCAGGAGCAGAAGATTCAGCCACTTCTGGAAACGCCCGCAGGTGTCGAGGTTACCGAACGCCGCAAGGATGGGCATTCCATTCTTTTCGTTCTGAACCACACGCCGCAACCCGTAACAGTCAGCCTGCCAGAACAGGCATATTGTGAACTGCTCTCCGATGAAATTGTACGGGATTATCTGAAACTGGATAGCTTTGGCGTAAAAATTTTGATGGAACAAAAATAGGGGAATATACGCCGAAATTGTGCATGATTATTTTATTCGGCGGGAATCCACAGTGGACTCCCTGACCATTTATAAGGTGCATCAATACGCATAAACTCGCCACCGCGTTTCAATACATGAACGCCGAGGGACATAACGAGGTTTGCATCATAAACTTCTCGCGTTGTGGCGATGTATTCCAAATCGGGTGACACAGCAAAATCGGCTTTTCCGAAACCCGCACGAGGATGTTTTGCAAATACAGTAATGGATTTATCGGTCAGGTTATATTCATATAAAGTTATTTCAGAACGTGACGGGGGCAAGTCTCCGTCTGGAGTAAAGAACGACTGGCTAAAATACATTCGCATTTCGCTACTATCCCAATAAGGGCAACCTAACGCGCTAAAAGTCGAGTTTTCGGTTGGTACAATGCGTGCAACCAATTGGAAGCCGCTGTCAAAAAGGAGAATGGCGGGTAAGGCAGCAGCATCCTTCGACCCATTGTTTACAACAGCGGCAATATAAGTGCCTTTCGGCGACGGAGTATCGCACAGCTCCACTTCTTTGTTATCTCCCTGTTTTTGAATAAATTGCTGGAACTCCTCGAACGTCACGGATGAAGTGGATTTTGTTTGCGTATCAATCGTTTTTGCTATCCAGCCAATCCGCGTATCTCTGCTATAAAACGGTTTGATGACAGTAATTTTGGATGAGGTTGAATTCCAGATGAAGCTAAAATAGCTTTGTTCATTTTCATCTTCGGTAGGCTCAAAATTGAGTAGAGTTCGCGTGATTTTCCCATCGGCTATGTTAGCTTCAACAATCTGATAAACAAGTTCCGAGGGATGAATCAAATATTGCACAGACTTATTATCCAGCGCCCAATGTTTGCCTGCTTTGTATTCCCCATCTGGAACAGTGCCTTCCAGACACCGCTCCAGTTTCAACAGACGAGTAAACAGGCAATATTTAGATTCACCATTAATCGAGGTATCCGCCAGCAGATGTTGATTATCAGGCGACCAACTGGAAGCGTGAATGCTGTAATTTTCTGGTATAGGGATTCCAGGTTCTGTGGTTTGCCGGACAGGATCATACATCAGGTAAATAACCCCGATGTTGTTTATTGGCAGGCGTTTTTCCCATGCTTTGAAAAGCAAGGTTGGTTTTTTCACCTGTGGCGTTGGGGCGGAATCCTTTGCATATGGCGCAAGGTTCGCAGAAAAACCAGCGAGACAAATAATTATGATACTGATTCGGCGCACTAGTTTTGACATCGCCTGTTTCCCATCATAGCTAATATGAACGATTTTGCTGCAAACTCTGCTTTGATTATAGTTAAAAACTACGGGGATTCGCTCACAGATGGCAAGACTATGGATTTTATCGGTGCGCTGGCAAAGTGATTGAAATTACCCTTCACAACAACGCCTAATCCTGATATACTTCTCGCGCCTGATCGCAAGGCAGATGTGTTTGCGCTCCGCATGGTTTCCATGACGCAATCAATAAAATCCCAAATTGCCAGTTTTCGGGATATTTGCCACGTTTCGAGGCATGACTGAACGAAGCCAGTCAGCGCGGGTGCTGACTTTCGAGGAGTTTCAGAATGGGTCGTACAGCGACAACAACCAGAAGAGCAGGCCCGCGTCGTGGTGGGCCGAAGAAGGTTCGGAAGAATATACCCTACGGGCAGGCACATATTCACGCCACATTCAATAACACGATTGTGAGCATGACTGACCAGCAGGGGAACGTCGTCTCCTGGGCAAGCGCCGGTACAGCAGGCTTCAAGGGTTCACGCAAGTCGACCCCCTACGCCGCCCGTGTCGCCGCAGGCCAGGCCTCTGATTCCGCTAAGGAATCCGGGATGCAGGAAGTCGACGTGTTTGTGAAGGGGCCGGGGCCGGGTCGTGAAAGCGCCATCCGTGCCATTCAGGGTAGCGGTCTGCGTGTGCGTTCGATTACCGACGTGACACCTGTTCCGCACAACGGTGTGCGCCCGCCCAAGAAGCGCCGCGTATAGTTTTCGGGATTCAGGCGGCAACGCTTCGATCCTTTGGTTTTGAATCAATCGCATATTTTGTTACGGTGTAAACACAACACCTCTCGTTTTTAGCGTGTGTGGAGGAAGCCTACTTTGGCACGGCATACAGAAGCAGTCTGCAAGCTCTGCCGCCGCGAAGGCGTCAAGCTATTTTTGAAAGGGACACGCTGCACGTCCCCCAAGTGCGCCATCGAGCGCCGCAATTTCCCCCCCGGTCAGCACGGCAAGGATAATGCCTTCCGCAAGGGTCGGACATCCGATTATAATTCGCAACTCCGCGAAAAGCAGAAAGCCCGCCGCGTATACGGCATTCTGGAACGTCAGTTCCGCCGTTACTTCGCAGAGGCGATTCGCACCCCCGGTATGACCGGCGTGAACCTGCTCGTTACGCTGGAAAGCCGTTTCGATAATGTGGTATACCGTTTGGGTCTGGCCGATTCGCGTCCACACGCCCGCCAGCTTGTTACTCACGGTCACTTTGATGTAAACGGTCTCTCGGTCAACATTCCTTCGTATGTCCTCAAGCCCGGCGATGTGATCACGGTACATGGCAGCAGCAAGGAACTCCGTTACTTCCGCGAAATTTTTGAATATATCAAGAATCGCCCGAAGGCTCCCGAATGGCTGTCGATTCAGCCGAACAACACCCTGACTGCAACGGTTCTCCGCAAGCCAGAGCGCTCGGAAATCGAAATGCAGATCAAGGAACAATTGATCGTCGAATA
>CAYSOC010000055.1:0-36409 GCA_964432445.1 uncultured Anaerolineaceae bacterium | reverse complement strand
CGGGCGACAGGTTTCCACTGCACAGGAAGAATTTCCACAGATTTACCCGAAACCGGGCTGGGTGGAGCATAACCCGCTGAACATCTGGGAGAGCCAGCTTCGTGTGGCGAAGGATGCGCTGATCAAGGCAGGAGCAAAGGCCGCCGATATTGCAGGGATCGGCGTCACCAACCAGCGCGAAACAACCATCATTTGGGATCGCAAGACGGGCGAACCTGTCTATAACGCGATTGTCTGGCAATGTCGCCGGACGGTGGATACCTGCGAACGGCTCAAAGCCGAAGGCCACGCCGCTATGATCCGGGAGCGTACCGGGTTGGTCGTTGATGCCTATTTCAGCGGCACAAAAGTCGCGTGGATTCTGGATAACGTCCCTGGTCTACGCGCACGCGCCCACGATGGTGAACTCGCCTTCGGAACGGTGGATAGCTGGATTATCTGGAAACTCAGCGGAGGCACGCTCCACCTGACGGATGTGAGCAACGCCAGTCGTACCATGCTCTACAACATCCAGACCGGGACATGGGATGAAGACCTGCTCAATTTGCTGAACATCCCGGCGGCGATTCTCCCGGTTGTGATGCCTTCCAGCGCGCACTATGGCACAACTGATCCGGTGCTGTTCGGTGGCGCAATCCCGATTGCAGGGGCGGCAGGCGATCAACAGGCTGCGACATTCGGGCAGGCGTGCCAGACCCCCGGCATGGTCAAAAACACTTATGGCACAGGTTGCTTCATGTTGATGAACATTGGGGAGCAGCCCAAAGCGTCGCCCGGTGGATTGCTGACCACTGTCGGCTGGAAACTCGGCAACACGGGCAGGATGAATTATGCCCTCGAAGGCAGCGTATTCATCGCAGGCGCGGCGATTCAATGGTTGCGCGACGAATTGCAGTTGATCCGGAATGCCGCTGAAAGCGAAGTCCTTGCCGCCAGCATCGCGGACACAGGCGGCGTGTATGTCGTCCCGGCATTTGTTGGCCTCGGTGCGCCGTATTGGGATGGCTATGCACGTGGGTCGATCTCTGGCTTGACACGGGGAAGCGGACGCGCGCAAATCGTCCGGGCAACGCTCGAATCAATCACCTATCAGACGCGCGATGTGGTGGATGTGATGAAGCGCGACGCGGGGTTGCAACTCCCGGCGCTCCGTGTCGATGGTGGCGCAACCCGTAATAACTGGCTGATGCAGTTTCAGGCCGATATTCTCGGCGTCCCGGTGCAGCGTCCGACAGTAACAGAAACCACTGCACTCGGTGCGGCATACCTCGCAGGGCTGGCAACAGGTTATTGGGATTCACCGGAACAGATCGCGCAACAATGGTCGGTTGAGCGTACTTTCGAGCCGCGCATGAGCGCCGATCAACGGGATTCGTTGTTTGCAGGTTGGCAGCGTGCTGTCGAGCGCGCGAAGGGGTGGAATGTCTAAATTACTGTCTTCCTTCAAGATATTTTCGCTGGCAGCCATCATGATGGTTTCGCTGACGGCGTGCGCCCCAAAATTTGCCAACAGCGAGTTTTGCCTGCTTTCTGCCGTGAATCAATTTGAAAAATCCGGCGGGCCAAGCGCACCTATCGAAGTGAAACTTTCCGACAATCAGATCGTATTAATCGAATATAGAGCGCAATGGGATGCAGGCAGCGTCGGATTCGAGATTTGGGACGACGCCGGAATCCCGGTCTGGAACGCTCCTGCCCAGAAAACCGATAAAACGCTACAGCTTAAATCCAAACCGCTGAAAGCGGGAACATATCGGTTACTCAACTCCGCCGATGGCGCGACGAATGGCACAATCTGCATGACCGGAAAGGCCGAATAGGTATTATCATGTCCGACCAACTGAATATTGAACAACTGCGTGAAGAAATCAAACGCCAGATGCGGCTGCAACGGCAGGTCGCGCGTTATGGGATGTTGGCTGGGCATGTCGGGATGTTCGCGCTGTTCTCGGTGTTGAGCATCATTTTCCTCGCCCAGGCGGGTCAGAGCGAGATTTTGAAGAATCTGCCAAAAGGCGATGCAGGTTTTCTGGTGACGCCTTTGATTCTACTTTGGATAGGCTGGGGAACAGGCGTGTTTTTCCACCTCATGGCGATATTAAATGAGGCGGGATTGTTTGAAAAGGCCAATAAGCGCATATTGATTTCGCGCGCATTGGCAGATCAACTCCTCAAGGAAGTTGGTACGGATAGCGAAAAGCCCAAGCGTAAACCCACCGCCGAAACAGTCTCGCAGGAAATGCGTCTGACCGACGAAGGCGAACTCGCTCCGGCAGACGATGAAATCTGGGAAGAAGCCTATAAATCGCGCAATGGTCGCGGCAGGAAGTAGGAACCGGATTCGCTTATCTTCTCAAAGACCCGGCGCTGAAGCACCGGGCTAAACCCAAATAGTCAGCGAACGTTTGGGAAGAAATTACAGCCTGGTTAATGTCTGGCAATGTTCCCCGGAATTTATCATAACGACCTGAGCAAAATATAATTTGCTGAGTTTGATGCCCTTCTCACATTATAAATAGAAATCGACGCTTATAGTTCTATTCTTGAATGTTGAATTTCATAGGGTTATCATGAGCCGTTTCGCTACCTCTGGTGCAACCGGATAAATACGCTCCTTTGGCAGAAATTTCCTGGTCTTGTCGACCTAAAAAAAAAAAAAAAAGGCGTATAGTTTCCGTACCAATGGCGTCATATCCTGAATATCGACAATCCATTCATCGACAAAGCGCCGGATAATATGCCGCGATAGACCAACCTGAATGCTGTCATAAGGGAGCGTTGCCCCGCGAATCGAGCGCTCCGGGTCCCACTGAATATGAACGTGAGCCGCTTCAAATTGTGTTTTCCATAGTTCTGCATTGCCGAATACCGATTTTTCAGGATGGGTCAATACGCCAAGCGATAGCGCTTCGTCAAAGCCGGAACGCTTGATGCGCACCGCGAGGATGCACCCCTGACCCGCTTTCTGACCCCAATTGCTGCGCTCCATCAACCACAAAAAAGACGGTTTGATCCATGTCATCCGGTTGAAAGAAAACGGCTCTACAAAGCGCTTGTTTCGTAGGGCAGGCAACGCAATTGCAGGGGCGTATGCCTGAACCATGACAATCGTGTTGGCATCATAGTCGGCGCGAATTTCATACTGGGCTGCCATAGTGAAATTTCCGGGCTATTTTCGCCCTATTTTACAACGGCGTTCGTCGTCACGCGGATTGCATCAGTCCGGCTTGTCATGCTAACATTCGATGTGCTTCTGATTCCGGCGATCAAGTGCCAAAGATTTTCGACAGAACATATAAGAGAGAAGAAATAATGCGAATTGATCCAGCAACGGGTGCGTTGCACCTATGGGAAGATCGTTTACCGATCACGCCGCATATGGGCAAGACTGAACTACAAACATTGATCGGCGACACAAAGCATGTTTCAGATCGCTATCCTCCCTTGTTGGTCATTCACGATGGTTCGGCTCAACTATCAATCACTTTTGTTTTGAAGGGTGAACATCTCCGGGGACTGGAAATCAGAACTAACAGCGGTCGTATCAATGATCCAGAGTTTTATGCTGCGCTGGCCGCGCGGCTGGGATTGGCAGGTTCACCTGCCTGGGGACAGTTTGGACATTACTTCGCGCATTCTGGCACTGATTATGAGGAATTTTTGTGGGTTTCCTACCACGAATCCCAAGAATAAGTCTGGCGTGTCGTCAAAGCACCTTGTTGAAAAATTCAGGCTATAGAGTGATCCCTCCTGGATACACCGGAATTTCGTGCTTGACAAAAATCTCTAACAGTGTTAAATTATCAATCAGTAACAGGATATGAGTACAAAAGAACGTCGGGAACGCGAAAAGCTGGCACTGCGGACAGCCATCCTGAAAGCGGCGCAGGAAATCGCTGCCAGCGAAGGCTGGAGCGCTGTATCCATCCGCAAGATCGCAGAGCGTATCGAATACAGCCCGCCAATGGTCTATGAATACTTCGACGACAAGGAAGCGTTGTTGCGAACGATCAAGGCCGAGGCGTTTGGGCAACTGCTCATCCAAATGCAGCGTGAGCGGGAAAAAATCGACAATGCAGGGGACGGGCTTCTTGCCATCGGACAGGCATATCTCGATTTTGCTTTCGCAAACCCGGCATTATATTTTGTGATGCACGGTTTGGGGGGTGTTCCATTCGATACTCAAATCAATCACGATTTCGCGTCCAAGCCGCCAGAAATCATCGCTGTTATCACCTTCGTCATGGAAGTATTGCAGAAATGGGCAGCAGAACAGGGCGTGGCTTTTCGCTCGATAGAAGATGCGTTCTTCATGACGTGGTCGGCCATGCACGGCCTGATCGCGCTCTATTTTTGCGGTTCGCTCCCGTTCGATGAAGCTAAAGTGCGGGCGCTGGTACGCATCCAGATTGAATCGTTTATCACGGCGTGGCGCATCACACCACCGTGATCCGGGATAGGAAAAAGCAGGGCTAGCCCTGTCTTTTTTTGACAATTACTTAACATTGTTAGGTTATTGACCATTGGTCAAGAGAGAGGTAATCATGATAGCGTTTGTCACAGGCAGCACCGGGTTGTTAGGCTCAAATCTTGTTCGCGCTCTGGTCGCGGGTGGTCATGAAGTGCGGGCATTGGTACGTTCCCGCACAAAAGGGGAAAAGTTCCTCGGCAAGCTCCCCGGCGTCACTTTCATCGAAGGCGATATGGAACAAATCGAAGGATTCGCGCCGCACCTGAAAGGCGGCGATGTTCTGTTTCACACCGCCGCCTATTTCCGCGAATATTTCCAGCCGGGTGAACATTGGTCTATTCTCGAACGGATCAACGTGCGCGGCACGGTGCGCCTGCTGGAACTGGCAGAGCAGGCGGGCGTGAAAAAGGCAATCTATGTGAGTTCAGCCAACGTGATTGGAAAGATGCCCGGTCAACCTGTCTCCGATGAATCAGCCGCACCGGATGAACATGCAGCTATAAATTTGTACGCTAAATCGAAGGTGTTGGCAGAAGAAGCTGTCCAGCAGTTTGTCAAAACCCACACGATGCCTGTGGTGTTGATTCTGCCGACATGGATGTTTGGGCCGGGTGATGCAGCCCCAACTTCTGCCGGGCAAATCGTCATCAATTTTGTGGAAGGTAAACTACCCGTCGTCGTTCCCGGCGGCAATATGATGGTGGATGCCCGCGATGTTGCACAGGCGATGATTGCCGCAGTGGATCATGGCAAAAGTGGCGAGCGTTACATTATCGGAGGTTGCGAATATTCGATGGCGGAAGTGCTGGCAATGCTGGAAAAAATCACCGGCAAAAAAGGGCCGAGGCTCCGCATTTCGGCTGGCATGTTTGTCGCTTTCGCGCGTTTTTCCGAAACAATGGCGAGGCTGCAAAATCGCTCCACTCTCATAACGGTCAATGGCGCAAGGGCCTTACTCCATCCTGTCCCCGTTACATCCGATAAAGCCGTCCATGAATTCGGCATGAATTTTCGCCCTTTTGATCAAACACTGAGCGATACGTTAGGCTGGCTACGTGAGCAAAAGATGATTACCACCAGCTAGAAAGGCAGGTTCAGGCAAATTCTTAACATTATCCGTTATAATGCTGGTAATGTGTTTAGGTTTGCCCCGATGCCATATCATACACCACCACCATCGTTGCGGCTGCGCAGATTTATACACCGACTGGTTGATCCACTGCGCAGTCTGCATAATCATCGAGAGACCACCACTGCGCTTCATGCGTTGGGGGATGGTGAATATCGCCACCATGCCAATGTTCCCTATATCCCGCAGTTTGCGACACCAAGCCTGATCAACGATTATATTTATGGCAACCTGCATGGTCGGGATGACCCGAACTGGAGAACCTTCGGCGCGGTAAACCCGGAGACCTATCATTTCTGGGCGCATCGTGTGTGTGCGATTGCATGTATAAAAATGGCGATGGAAGCCTTCCAGAGCGCGCCTCCTGTTACTCTCTGGGAAATGGTGAGGGCAGGAATGGCGCAGGGCGGCTATCGCATTCATGATGAGGACGGCAACCCGATTGACGAGGGCTGGTTCTTTGAGCCATTGGTCAGGCTAGGGGAGCAATATGGGCTGGAAGTCGCTGGACTCTCCTATATCTCCGAACTGGAAGTCTGTCGGCGTATCTGCGATGGTTGGCTGGTTGCGGCAGCAGTTACGCCGGAAATCGGGGAAAGGGGCTTTCCTCTGCGCTACGACGGGCATTTTGTGCTGGTCTTTGGCTTCACATGGAAGAGCGGCACGCCGGAGTATTTTATCCTGCATAATCCGTCGGGTCGCAGCGCCGATCTACAGGCAAGCGCCCACATTCCCGCGTCGCGCTTTCGCCAGACCTTCGCCCACCGCTGTATGATGTTTCGCCCGTTGCGCTCCTGATCCCCTCAGCGCTTGTACAGCCCTTCGTTCCAGTTGCGTCGGATTTCGAGCATTTCACCGATCATGCCGACTGAATCTTTGAACAGCTTCATTTTGCTCTCTGGATCATAATACCAGTCAATCGGTATTTCCTTGATCCGGTAGCCACGTCGCTGTGCCACGAAAAGCAGTTCTACATCGAAGCCGACGCCATTCATGCGCTGTACCTTGAACAAGTCCTCGGCGGCTTCGTCCCGGAACATCTTGAACCCGCACTGCGTATCTTCAAAACCGCGTACCGCCAGAATCTTGATCAACAGGTTGGCGACGCGCCCGATCAGGTGACGATGCGGTGGTTCACCGATGCGGCGCGATCCGGCGGCCTCGCGTGAACCAATGGCAACGTCGAAGTCGGTCAATGCAGGGGGCAGAAATTTAGAGAGTTCCTCGATAGGCATGGAAAGATCGGCATCACAGATAAACCGATATTGGCCGCGTGCTTCGAGCATCCCGCGCTTGACTGCGCGACCCTTGCCGCGTGGTTCGCCCGCAAAGAGGCGTACATAGGGATGGTCTTTGGCGAAGCGCTGCACAACCCCAACCGTATCGTCGGTGCTGCCGTTTTCTACGACGACAACTTCGCCCGAATAGGATTGCTTGCCTAGAAAGGCGTCGATCCTGGGAAGGCTAATGCCTAGTCGCCGTTCTTCATTTAAGGCAGGGATGATGATAGAGACGAACGGACGCTCAATATTGGAACTCACCAGATTAACCCTTTCCAGCCGTTGGAGCGAGAAGCAATTCTATCTCGTTTATTGATACACGGCGAGATGCCTGAATCGCTCGCCGTTTGATGAGTAAACGAGGAATGTTCAGGATGCCAGCGCCCATTCCCCGCAGCCGCGCTCTGGCTGCTTTGCCGCGCCATGACCGGAGCGCTTCAACTGCCAATCGTAATTGTGCGCGAAGGATTGCGCCGCCATGCTTTCGGAGCAACGCGCCGGGATAGTCTTTCACGATCAGGTAGATGAAATTTCGGCCATCATAGAAACTACCCGTCGCGCCGCCATCGCCACCAGAGGCTTTCAACTTGTGATAAACCACTGCTTTCGGCGCATAATAGCACGTCCAGCCCGCCAAATTCAAGCGCCAACCCAGATCGACATCTTCGCACGAGAAGAAGAAATCATTATCCAGCAGACCAACCTGATCGAGCGCTTCCCAACGATAGGCCGAGGAGCCGCCGCACGCGCTAAAGACCTGTATTTCGTCGTCATACTGACCATGATCGGGCTGCCATACCCCACGATTGACCGGAATCCCATCAACACGGTATAAGTCGCCTGCGGTGTGGAAATGGTCGCGTTTGTCAAACAACATCATACGGGAAGCAATTGCACCAGCCTGCGGATGGCGCTCGAAGGCTGCGACAACTTCCGTTACCCAATTCGTATCAACTTCCGTATCATTATTGAGCAATGCCAGAATCGATCCTTTGGCAACGTTCAAGCCAGCATTACACGCGCCAGTAAACCCAAGATTTTTTGAATGGGCGAGGATACGCACTTCGGGGAAGTGTTCCGCGACAAATTCCTGAGAGCCATCTGTCGAGCCGTTATCGGACAAAATCACTTCGATTGGTGCATAGGTTTGGCGACGGAGGGCATTCAGGCATGTTTCCAGATGGTGTTTGCCATTCCAGTTGGGGATGATAATTGAAAACAGTTCGGGCATAAGATCAGGGTTTATGTCTGGTGAAGGGTTAAATATTTGATGTGGGTGTTTTTCCAACCCCGGCGCTGAAGCACCGGGCTAAACTCAAAGAGTAAGCGAATGCCTGAAAAGAAATTAGCACCCGATTGTCCTCTGATAGTATCCCCATGCTCTTGATAGGAAACTATGCTTGCAACCCTATCTTTGAGTTTAGCCCGCTGCTTTAGCGGCGGGTTACGTTGACAAGGAACCATCAAAATCATCGCTTACCCAAGCCGTTCCCTTATTCAAACCAAATGTTCGCAACGGAAACTGTCCCGATGCAATCCGTTCTTCCGATTTACGAATTTCTATTTCTACTTCTTGCTTTGTTGGCATTCGGTTTGGTGTGCGATCAGAGAGCGAAGCGTTGTTTAACTTCCGTTCCAATGAATCAATCAGGAACGATTCGATTTCGACGTTTGCTGCTTTGGCTTTTTCAGCGAGTTCTTCCGGCAATCGAATGGTGAGCAAGATATCGCTCATGATAGTTACTCTACCCTAATTCATCCGTAATCATATCACAGCAAATATAAAACGGTTTGTCATGCTCTTTGTTTGCTAAATTCCGTCTCGCGGGCAAAATACAATTCGACGGCTTCCTGCCAGGGGCGCAATGTAATCCCCATCTGCGCGGCGTTGAAATTTCGCAGTGTGGCATAGGTCGGTGGGCGCGACGGGCGAGGCCACTGCGCGCTGTTGATTGGCTGGATTGTTACACTGGCAAATCCAGATACATCAAGGATATAGCGTGCAAACGCATAGCGACTCGCGCCACCTTCGTTGGTCAGATGATAAATCCCATAGCGTCCGGTATCAATCAATCTCACGAGTGCTTCGCATAAGTCATCGGTATAGGTCGGCGCGGCAACCTCATTGGTGACAACCGATAACGGACGCCCTTGCGCGGCAAGTTGCGTAATCTTTTGCAGAAAATTCGTGCCGCCATGCCCGAACAGCCATGAAATCCGCACGATGTAATGCCGGGGAATCAACCGCAAAATTGCCTGTTCTGCCACCCATTTGCTATAGCCATAGGGATTGATCGGGCGAGTTGCGTCATATTCCAGATAGGGCGTATTTCGTTCGCCATCGAAAACTTCATTGGTGCTGATATGCAACAGAGTCGCGCCGCAATCGTTCGTTGCCAGCGCCACATTTTGCGCACCAAAGCCGTTGACGCGGAGCGCTTCATCGGGCAATTCGGCACAACGATCTACGTTGGTCATCGCCGCGCAATGAATCACCAGATCGGGCATGACGGTTCGGAACTGGCGCACTGTCGCCGCGTGATCGGTGATATCGAGTTCGTCTACATCCCAGCCGATAACCGCGTGACCGACACCTTCCAGCGCCATCACCAGCCGACGACCCAATAATCCTTTTGCGCCTGTTACCAAAACTCTCATAATCGTTTCCCGAAGAAATGCCGAGATAATAAGTTCCCATCTGGCGTCTGCATTATACCTGAATTTAAATCTCGTACCCAACGCTTTGCTGATAGGTGAAACACGTTGCGGCTCACAGCGCCGACCAAATTTGCGTTACACTATGAGGCGTAATGCGTAAAATTGCTGCCTCACTACTCTTTGTTCTTTCAAAAGGATTTTGATCATGAGACGTTTGGCAAATCGTTTTATTGTGGCGCTAGCCCTATTGGTGCTATCCATCGGCGTTGTGCTTCCTGCGCGGGCGCAAGATGCCAAAAAAGCCTGTCCAAAGGAAAATGAACCGATTCGGTTTGGCGCGGCAGTATCGCTGACAGGTAGCCTTGCGCGTGAAGGCGAAGACACCCAACAGGGTTATGACATCTGGCTGGAATGGGTCAACAATGAGCGCGGCGGCATCAAAGTCGGTGATAAGTATCACTGCGCCACTGTCAAATATTATGATGATGAAAGTAAAGCCGAAACGGTTGCCCTGTTGACTGAAAAACTGATCACCGAAGACAAGGCGCAATTCATCCTCGGCCCGTATAGCTCCGGGTTGACTGCCAGTTCCAGCGTCATCACCGAGCGCTACAAGATCATCATGGTCGAAGCCAACGGCGCGGCAGAGTCCATTTTCAGCAAGGGCTTCAAGTATGTGTTCGGGGTTTTGACTCCCGGCAGCTTCTATACCAAAGCCGCAATTGATAAAGCCTATGAACTCGGTGCGCGCACAGGCGTTGTTGCCTATGAAGACACCTCCTTCCCGACTTCCGTCGCCAAAGGCGCGCAGAAGTGGATGGAAGCGAAGGGCATGAAGGTTCTGGCATTCGAGAATTATCCCGAAAATGTGGATGATCTCACTGCAATGTTCACACGCTTCCGCGACCTCAAGCCGGATATTTTCGTTGGCGGTGGACACTTCAAAGATGCAGTGATCTTCATGAAGAATGCCAAAGCGCTGAACTTCAGCCCGTCGGCATTCATCATCACCGTTGGTCCGTCTAACCCGCAATTCGCTACAGAACTCGGCGCGGATGCGGAATATGTCTGGGGCGTTTCGCAGTGGGAAGCCTCGTTCGGCTATAAAGATGAATACTTCGGCACATCGCAGGAATACGCGGATCGCTTCGCAAAGAAGTATCCGAAAGACCCCGGTGTGAACTATCAGAACGCCGAATCGACAGCGGCGGCGCTTGTGTTGCAACTGGCGATTGAAAAGGCCGGAACGCTTGAAAGCGCCAAAGTCCGCGATGTATTGGCTGCCACCGACGTGATGACGTTCTACGGCCCAATCAAATTTGATGAAACAGGCAAGAATGCCGCAAAGCCAATGGGCGCGATCCAGATTCAGAAAGGCAAGAATCTATCGATCATCCCCGACAGCGTGCGCGCGAAGGATGTTCAGATCGTTTGGCCTGCGCCTGCGTGGGATAAGCGCTAGGGTTCGATAAAAACAAACAGGAGCCATCCCGCCAAATATGGGATGACTCCTGCCACTGCATCGAACCCCGATGCGAAAGATGACTAGAGGTTGTTGACGATGTTCGAGAAGATGTTGCCAATCGCCGGGCCGAGCAAGGCCAGAATGACGATAACGACGACAGCGACCAGAACAAGAATCAAAGCATATTCAACAAGACCCTGACCTTCTTCGCGTGGCATATATTGCATTGGTAAATTCCTCTGGGAAAATCAAACCGGATGATACATCAACTATAAATGTGTTTAGAGAAATATCAAGCCAAAGTGTCCGGTTTTCGTTTTTTTTTCATAATTACTCATGATTGTGGAATTATCCGATGGACTTGCTGAAACGTATTCTCAATACGATTAATCCACCGATTATCCTGTCCATGCAACCAATTGATGGCGGAATCCGGGTTCGCTTCCAGCAGCATGATCAAATCATAGACCCTTTTTCCAGTTGGCAAGTCCGCGAACTCCCAAAGGCCGTTTATCAGATTCTGGAGCAGGCCCCAAAAAAAACCGATGGTTCCCTGATCCTTTTCTTCAAAGAAGCAAGTGCAGTTGCCCGGATTCTACGCTCCACGCCGCCAGAATCCATTGAACTGAAAATTGATACTGTGCTTCAGTTGAAGATCGTGCCGCAACCAGAAGATTTTGCCATTCATTGGGAGTTGGATAGCAAGCTGTGGCGGTTACGTCGGAGGCTGATCGGGGCGGAAACCTCGCTTGGGGAAGGCTGGTTCAAACAGGGTTCGTCGGTCTGGCCTCTGCACAATCTGGAAGCCATCCCGCCAGCGCTGTATCCGCTGCTCAACAAGCCAGTTCTCGGCAGCATTGAGGCTATCCCGCTGCTTACAGAGTTGATCCCGCTTGCTGCCCAACACGGATTGCCATTAACTACTGATGCCGAAATCGCCCCTGCCAGCAAACTCCGGCTGGAAATCGTGAAAATGCTGGAACGCAGTCTCGATCTGCGGCTGGTGGCGAATCCACCTGCAATCATGAATACAGTGCAGCCAATGCCGAATAACCCTGCCCATTGGGTCAGCGGCAAGTTTGTGTTTCTCAATTTCGGGAACATTCCCAACAAAATCGAAGACAGCCTGCGAACAGGCCAGACGGTGCGCGTCACAGGTGACGATCTGCCGGCATTGATTCAGGATGTATTGCAGCCAAACGCCGCGCAATTCGGGATCAATGTGGCGGCTCTGAACGCACAATATCCATTGATTGAACTCGGTGCATTGAAACCGCACTGGCAGCTTGAACATGATTTTATGCGCGGCGTCGGTTTCTATCGGGCATCGCTCTATTTCTCCAAAGGGCAGGATAGCCTGCAACGCGAAGCCATCCGCGCCAAAGCACGAAATCGCGCGCAATACATCCGCGCCAAACAGGGCTGGATCGTGCTTTCATCCCAGATTATCAACCGCCTGCACGAGATCGACGCGCGCTTTGGCGAGGATTTTCTGCTGGATGATACCGAGGTTCTGGGTCTACCATCCATCCGGTTGAATACACGTGATCTGAGCGTCCCGGCATTGGAAACACTCGCACCAACGGATGATGTGAATCGTGTTCTTGTCATGGTGGATAATTTGCGTGCTGCGGGACTTCCGGCGGGGATTGCAGGGTTCGGTAACAACAGCCTCAACATCCTGAGCGGAGCCTGCCAACGGCTACTATCCCAATATTCTGCTGCACGCATTCTGTGGGTGACGCCGATAGCGCGACAGAACATCATCCGTCTTCCGCTGGAAAATAATTTTCGGGTACGTCTTGCCAACCGCATGGGCGACTATTCTGAAGCGGGTACAGTTTATCTCTGCGAAGATTTCCACGATGGATTGAACTACGGCGCGTGGACAGCCATCGTTTTTGAAAACGTCGATGGGATACTCGCCAGCGCCGACATCGGGCGTTGGGCGGGCTTGACGCGCGATTGGACATTATTTTCGGCTTCGGCCTCAATGGGCGCGCCGAATATCTTCCGGCGGGATCGTGTCTATGACCTGATGCGGCTGATACGCCTGCCGCCAAGTGCATTTGATCTCTTCCGGCAGCATTGCATTCAAACTGCGCCTGAGAGCGTCCAGCCCGAACAACCTGCCAGCACTGGCGGTGGATTCGCAACGACGTTCCGACAAATCTTCATCGGGGATAAGGGTGCCAAATCCGAAGGGCTTCCGATTCCCAGGCCGCCTGTGGTGGAGGATACAAAACCCTCGCAGCCAATACGCGAGGTCTTCCGTCCACAGTTCGAGGCGGCAACTTCGTATAGCGGCGTGAGCAGTCGTGAGAGTTTCGTCAGCCAGGCCAAACGGTGGGTCAACCGCACGGAGACGCAGGCCGAGCCTGTGCCATTCATGCAATATACCCCCACCTATGCCGACATGACGCCCGATCAGCAGCGTTGGTACTTTTACTGGCGAACGCAGGGACGTAGCGGAAACTGGCTGCCAACCGACTTGAGCTATCTCCTGCTCTATGTCTATGAACTGGTTAACCTGATCGGGGTAGGTTCGCCGCAAGTCGCCAGCGATCAACTGATTCAATTCTGGAAGAACTATCGCCATTTGCAACCGCGTCTGGACAGCTATCTAATCGACTGGATAGCCGACCTGAGCGCGTTCTTCAAATTGCCACTAACGCCGCTGGCATGGGTGCTGCAAGCCATGCAGGAAGGTGTCGTCGCCCGCGATACCGGGCTGATGTTCGAGGCATGGCGCACGCAGGGCAAATCCATCGAAGCGATGCCCCTTTCGCTCTTTTATCTGCTTGCCGACTATACGCCGACAGCCAGCAAGTTCTATCAACAAAACAATACCGATGGGGGCGTTGACAAGGCATTTTTAAAAAGCATCGCCGCGCTGGATCAATACCAACGTCAGAAAACGGGCAAAGGGCTATTCGATTTGCCCGCCTCGCCACAACCGCGCGAAATCCGCCGCGAACCGTTTTCCGGCGTACCCAATGAGTATCCCAAACGGGCGCTGCTCATTGCACAAATTCAGGTGGAACCGAAGGATCAGGCGGCGCTGGCGACACAATTACAAGGCGCAATCAAAACTACAGAAAACATCCTGCGGGAACGCGGCGGATTCAAGGGCAAACTGCGCGGCGTCGAACTGCCCGAAGGTTGGGCGGCGGTCATCGAACGCGCGCAGAAGATACAACCATCCCGGCGCGAGGTAGAGTTTGATATTTCGCAAATCGAAAAGTTGAAGCGCGAATCCACCGAGATACGCAGCCTGTTAACGGTTGAGGAAGACACGCCCGCTATTCAAAACGATGCTCCTGAACCTGGATTCCCGGATTCGCTACCCGAAGCCGATTTTCTGGATAAACCTGTCGCTCCGGTTCGTCCTGCCGATGCCCCCGACGGCGAATTGACCGACCTGGAGACGATTTATCAAATCATCGGGAGCGACCCAAATGCCCCTTCGCGCGTATTGATCTCTAAATTGCGCGAGTCGGGATGGAAGGCCGCGCCGGGTACATTGCAGGCTGCACTTGGCTCAACCTTCCTGAGTATCGTGATTGATCGGATCAATGAAAAATCACAGGAACTACTGGGGGATTTTCTTCTCTTTGAGGAAGATGGATTGTGGTTGTTCTCGGATGATTTCTGCGATGAAGCCGAATATCTGCTCGATCATGCCTATGTCCCGCCTGCCCCCGCACAACCGGATTATGCGATGCTCGATGAGCATTGGGCGGCCTTCGCGCAGTTATTGCAACCCGTTCACTGGCGCATTCTGGACGCGATGCTCTCTGGTGCAGACGTGAATGAACTGCTGCATCGGGAATCGCTGGCAGCGCATACCATGCCGAGCATCCTGATCGAAACGATCAACGATTATGCGCTGGATAAAACGGAAGACCTGATTATTGATACAATGGTGGAACCGCCGGTTTTGATGGAAGAAGCGGTAGACTCCATTCGACAGTTGATGGCCTGGGCAGAAAATCAGCCCGCACTATTGAGGTGAGTTGTGGCGACGATACCAAAACGCATCAGTACCGCAATCCTGCAATCGCTTTCGGCGGGCGTCGTACCGCGTACCGGGCTGGAGCATATCGCGGTAGGACGCAAGGACGAGATCACCGCGCTTCTGCATGATCTCGATCAGATTGTGGCGCAGGGCGGCGCATCCTTCCGCATGATTCTGGGGCGCTATGGCTCCGGTAAAAGTTTCCTTGCCCAATTGATTCGCAATTATGCGTTGCAACGCGGGTTTGTCGTTGCCGATGCCGACCTCAGCCCAACCACCCGGTTAACCGGAACAGGGGGGCAGGGCGTCGCGCTATATCGTGAACTGCTGGAAAATCTGGCGACGCGCACCCGTCCCGATGGCAACGCCTTTGCTGCTGTTCTGGAACGCTGGATCAATGATGTGCAGCAGGCCGTGATTCAATCCGGTGTCAGTCCATCCGCGTCCGGCTTTGGTGTCGCTGTTGAAACGAAAATTCACGGCACGATTAGCCAGATGCAGGAGATGGTACATGGTTTCGATTTTGCCAGCGTCCTGACAACCTACTGGCAAGGACATCAGGCTGGGGATGATAACCGCAAAAACGCGGCCTTGCGCTGGCTGCGCGCGGAATATGCCACCAAGACCGAAGCCAAAGAAGCGCTCGGTGTGCGCGTCATCATTGACGATGAAACGTGGTACGACTATCTGAAATTGCTGGCGCGGTTCGTAGTCGATATAGGTTACAAGGGGCTGGTGCTGTTCATCGACGAAGCGGTGAACCTCTACAAGATTTCCAACACGGTGTCGCGCAACAATAATTATGAACGCCTGTTGACCATCTATAACGACGTGTTACAGGGGAAAGCACAGTATATCGGCTTCATCTTCGGGGCGACGCCGCAAATGGTGGAAGACCGTCAGCGCGGCTTGTTCAGCTATGAAGCGCTGCGTACCCGTCTGGAAGAGAGCAAGTATGCAAAGGATGGTCTGCGCGATCTTTCCGGCCCGATGATTCGGCTGGATGTTCTCAGCGTCGAGGAGATTTATGTGTTGTTGCAGCGTGTGCGCGAGATTCACGCCCTGCATTACGACTATAAGCCAACGGTGACGGATAAGCAGATTGAAATGTTGATCGAGCATTCAATGGCGCGCGTCGGTGCAAACCAGATGCTCACCCCGCGCGAGATTCTCCGCGATTTCACTTCGATCCTGAATATTTTGCAGCAAAATCCGGGGACATCTTTCGAGAAGCTGGTCGGAGAACTCAACACCACGCCAGATACAGATGATCCCGAAGCGCTCACGCCTTCTACCGAAATTGGCGATGATCCGATTTTTGGCAAATTCACCGTATGAGCGACAACCCTTTCTATCGTCTCGCGCCGTTCATTCGGGAATTTATCTATCAGAAGGGGTGGGACGAACTCCGCAAGGTGCAGGTAGACGCTGCGCGCGTGATGTTCGATACGTCCAACCATCTCCTGATCATGAGCGGGACAGCCAGCGGCAAGACCGAAGCGGCGTTTCTCCCCATCCTGACCGATTTGCATGAGCATCCTGTCGAGGGAATCGGTGTGCTGTACATTGGGCCATTGAAGGCGCTGATTAACAATCAGTTTGAGCGTTTGCGGGAATTGCTGGAAGAATCACAAATCCCGGTGCAAAGCTGGCACGGCGACGTTGACCAGACGCGCAAGCAGAAATTTTTGCAGAAACCCAAAGGGGTTTTGCAGATTACGCCGGAATCGCTCGAAGCGATGTTGATCCTGCGGCATCACGAATTAGGACGACTCTTCGGCAATCTGCGCTATGTCGTCATTGATGAAGTTCACGCCTTTATGCACACGGATCGCGGTCAGCAGATTTTGTGTCAGTTGGAACGGTTGCGTGCCGTTCAATCACAGACGCCACGCCGCATCGGTCTATCCGCGACGCTTGGCGATCCGGATAGTGCCGCGCAGTGGTTGATGGGGAATACCGACATCCCGGTAAGCATCGTCAACGATCCGAACAACAAACGCACGCTGGAACTGGCGCTCTGGCATTTCAAAGGGTTGCCAGACGATTACGAAGAACAACAGGCGAAGGCAAAGGAATCAAATTCGCCGGAAATGATCGCTGCTGTCGATGCGCTTGCGAAGGATCACAAGGCAATGTTTCAGCAGATGTTTGTGCAGACACAGCACAAAAAGTCGATCATTTTCACCAATTCACGCGGCGATGCAGAGCGCGTGATCGGCGGTATCCGCGATGTGGCGCAGAAGGAAAACGCGCCGGATATTTATCACGTCCATCACGGCAATATCTCCGCGCCTCTGCGTGCTGCTGCCGAAACTGCTATGCAAAATGAAGAACAATCCGCCTGTGTCGGCGCGACGGTGACGCTGGAACTCGGACTCGATATTGGGCAACTGGATCAGGTCTTGCAGTTGAACGCGACTTATACCGTCGCCAGTTTTGTGCAGCGCCTGGGGCGTGCCGGACGCCGCAAGGATACCGCCTCGCGGATGCTGTTCTATCATGAAGAAGACCCGATCACCAAAGAGACGCACCCTGCCGACCACATCCCTTGGAATCTGATCCAGACCATCGCCATTATCCAGTTATACGTTGAAGAAAAATGGATCGAGCCGGGACTGATCCGCAAACTGCCGTACAGTCTGCTATTTCACCAGACCTTGAGCGTATTGACCACTTTCACGGAGCTAACGCCGCCGGAACTGGCACAACGCATTTTGAAATTGCCGCCGTTTAAGTCCATCTCGCAGGAGCAGTATCGCACGCTCTTACGCGCCATGATCGAGGCGCGACTGCTGGAACGCGCCGAAAATGGCAAACTGATCATCGGACTGAACGCCGAAAAAATCGTCAACAATTATCGCTTCTATGCGGTCTTCCCGGACGAGGAAGCGTTCACTGTCCGCGATGGCACGCACGAGATCGGTTCGATTCAAACCGCACCGCCGAAAGATAGTGTTTTTCGGCTGGCGGGTTTTGCATGGAAGACACTGGAAATCGATCAGGAACGGCATGTTATCAAGGTGGAACGTGCCGCCAAACATGGCGAAACTGTCTGGGCGGGTGGCGGCGGTGATATTCATGATCGGGTGGTGGAACGTGCGCGCCGCGTCCTCTCCGAGACGGATACCTATGGCTATTTGCAGCCTGTGGCTCTCGAACGCCTGCAAACTGCGCGCAAGACCGCCGCTGAATATGACCTTGCCAATCAATCGGTCATAAGCATTGGCGGCAAACATACTCTGGTTTTTCCCTGGAAGGGGACGCGGATTTTCAGAACACTGGCGCTTATGTTTGAGAGTGCTGGCTATCGAAAGACGAACGCACACACGCCCTGGTATATGGAGATCGAAGGGCTGGGTGTGCAGGCATTGAAGTCGATGCTTGGCAGATTCCATAGCGCACCGCCAACGCTGGATGCACTCACGGTGCAAATCCTGGAAATGGAGCTACTCGGCAACAAATTTGATCCACACATCCCGGTTGTGTTGCGCCGTGAAGCCTATGGTGTGGATCAACTGGCGTATGCCGAAACGATTGCCATGTTGCGTCCAGCGGAGCCAAAGCCTTCGGAGTGAGAGACTATGTGAGAAACCCGGTAAACCCCACCCTAAATCCCTCCCCGCAACCGAGGAGGGACTTTCAGATCAGGTGTTAACTCCCTTGCCCTGCCTGCGGGGAAAGGGTTGGGAATAGGGGTCAATCTCTCTCGGACAGTTTCCGGATTACCCTGCTGTCACCTGAAAAATCTGGATCAGGTTGCCGCAGGTGTCATTAAAAATGGCGACGACAGACATCCCCATGTTGGTTGGCTCCATCGTGAATTCGACGCCAAGTCCCTTCAGGCGGGTATATTCCTTCTGAACATCATCGACCTGAAAGGCGGTATAGGGGATGCCATCTTTCATCAGCGCTTCGCGGAGCGCTTTCATCGCTGGATATTCGGTATTTGGCTCAAGCAGCAATTCCGGCCCGTTTGGGTCTTCGGGAGATACTACTGTAAGCCAGCGCACACCCGGCCCCAGCGTAATATCCTGCTTCTTCACAAAGCCCAGTTTCTCTGTATAAAATTTGAGCGATTTATCGTAGTCCGGGGTTGGTACACTGGCGAGTTTGATCTTCATTTCGGGTCATCCCTTTCTGAGTAATTCGGTAGCAACAAAACAGTTAAGCTGACGAAACTCACTCGGACTCAGACCAAATTGTTGTTTGAATGCCTTGCCGAAGGCTGCATGGGTGGCATATCCGGCAGCGAGCGCTACCTCGGTAATATCCACCGCACCCATACGCAGCTTTTGCCCTGCCCGTATCATTCGCACCCGTCGAACATAGCTGGCGATACTTTCGCCCGTCGAGGCGATAAAAATGCGATGCAGGTGCGGAATGGAAAACCCGGCAACGGCTGCCAGCGCCTTCCGATCAAGCGGTTCGTCAAGGTTTTGTGCGATGTACCATTGAACCTTTTGAAGACATTCACTATGGTCTTGAACGAATTGTTTCTCAGTGAACATATCCGAATTGTACTTTCTCAGAACGCCCGTTCGCTATTCCAGGTGTATCATATCGTGTTATGCCCGATAACCCCGGAGCGTCTATTTGGGAATCTTTCTATCAAGAATAGCAGGATCGATATACTCGGAAACCAGTTTCCCCTCTTCGTCCCAGAGTTTTTCCTTGACGCGGTAGCCATCCCGGATGATCACTTTGCGTTTCAGTGTTCCGTTTTCAAACCATTCCAAGCCCCACGTAAAACGTTTGTGACCCATGTTGCTATAGAATTCGGTCTTTAATTTTCCAGAGGTGTACCACTCCCGGCACACACCGTGATATAACCCGTCGGTCATTGTATCTTCGGTCAGGACTTGTCCTTCCGGTGAGATATGAAAAGCGATTCCTGTGAATGGTTTACCTTGCCAGAGATACCGGTATCCCCATTCGTCTTCTTCCAGTTCATCATAACGAACGCGCAACATGATTTCGATTTTCCCTCACCTGGGAGTTATGCAGTTGATCCTCTCCCTGCGCACTCCCCACAAATGGTTACAACCCGATAAATTTTTGGTTTGAATTTTACCGATCATTCTGGATCATCAAAATCCAATTGTGTAACACCTGCACATTCCCCTTAAGTTTAACCCCAAAAATTATTAAATTTTATATACACCCGCATGATATAATGCGTGTGTTGATTGGTATTGGAAATCGGGACGCAAATGACATCACCCACTTTAATTCTTGAATATCTGCACGCGCAGCCGGGGCAAACGGCTTCACTGGCGGCACTGCAAAAACAATTCGGGTCGAACGTCCCGCTTGACGGCCTCGAATCGTATCTCATCCGCCCCAAAGACGACTGGATGAAACTGGAAGATCGCACATGGCTTCGCCCGACGGACGCCAACGCCCGTACCGCGCTGAACGCTGCCATGACTGCGACGCGCATCCCCGACGAATGGTGGGACGCGCTGGTTGATCTCTCTGGAACGGAAAAACGCAAGGGCGCACGCGAAGCCAGCACATCGCGCAGCAAGGTGTTTGCGCGTACCTATCTGGTAGAACAGGCCGCCGCCGAACTCGACATCGAAGCGAACAAGCTGGAACCGCTGGTGAAATCCGGGCGGATTACATCGTTTACCGACCCGGCAGGGCGTACCCGCATCCCGGTGGAAGCAGTCACGCCGCTGGTCGCAGATCGTGCCAAACTGGACGCGATGCTTGGCCCGGTGTTTGTAGAATTGCGCGATCTCTCAGACTATTTCGGGTTGCCGCCATATCAGGTTGGGCAAAAACTCGGCACGCAAACGCGCAAACCGGGCGCAAAAGTCCCCTGGCATCTGGCGCAGCGCAAACTCTGGAAAGAGAATCCACCATCGCTCTCTGATTTTATGGAAGTGTTGACGGAGCGCCGTGTCCGCGCGGCAAAGGACGCGATCCGCAAGATTGAGCGCCAGAGACGACGCGCCGAACAGCACGCGGAAACCCGCCGCTTGCAAATGGAAGAAGAGCGCCGTCAGCGCGAAACACTCCGCGCGCAATTGCTGGATGCCTTCCCGACATGGCGGCACGAACGGCGCGAGGATCAACGCCTGACGCTGCACATTGGCCCGCCGAACAGCGGCAAAACCTGGCAGGCGCTGGAGGCACTCAAGGATGCCGGGATCGGCTGGTATCTTGCGCCGCTGCGTTTGCTGGCGTTCGAAGTCTATGATCGGCTGAACGCCGCAGGTGTGCCGTGCAACCTCCTCACTGGTGAGGAAGCGATCCAGCGTGATGGCGCAATGATCACTGCCGCGACAGTAGAAATGTTCAATCCGTTGCAAAAAGCCCGCTGTGTCATCATTGACGAGGCGCATATGCTGGCGGATGCAGATCGCGGCTGGGCATGGACGCGCGCCATGATGGAAGCTACTGCACCGGATATTCGTGTGATTGCATCCCCGGCGGGGCGTAACCTGATTGAGCGTATGGCAAAGGCAGCAGCCCTCCCTTTTGAGGTGGTTGAACATCAACGGTTGACGCCGATTTCGATTAGCGAACGCTACTGGACGCTTGAATCATTGCCGAAGCGCACGATCCTTGTGGCATTCTCGCGGCGTTCGGTGTTGCAATTGAAATCGTTCCTCGAAAATATGAAGCGCACCGTGTCGGTAGTCTATGGCAGTCTCCCGCCGGAAGTACGCCGTCGACAGGCGGATCGCTTCGCCAATGGGGAAACGGAAATCTGCGTGGCGACTGATGCTGTCGGCATGGGCTTGAATCTGCCTGCCGATGCGGTTTGCTTCTATGAAGTGGAAAAGTTCGATGGACGCGAACTGCGCGAACTGACCGCCGCCGAAGTACATCAGATCGGTGGACGTGCAGGGCGCTACGGGCTTTCGCAAGGTGGCCTGATCTCCGCGACAGATCGGTTCAGCCTGCAACTGCTGGAAGATCGGTTCAACCAGACGCCGCCAGATTTGCCGTTTGCACGCATCGCGCCGGAAGTCGAGGATTTGGCGATCCTTCCCGGTTCGCTGGCGGATAAATATTCGCAGTGGCGGGCATTGAACGGCGTGCCGACAGAGTGGCGTGAACTTGTCAAACCTGCCGATATTGACGAACGGGTGGCACTGGCGGCGATGCTCAAGGATCACGAAGTCGAAAAGCTGGGGCTGGAGGCCGCTGTAAAACTGGTAAATGCGCCGACCAGCGAAAATACGCGCAACTTCTGGCGGCAATGCGCGGATAGTATCGTACATGAGCGCTCAATGCCGCTTCCACCGAACGCACCGCATCAAATTCTTGGTGGGCGCGATCTGGAATCGACGGAATATGCAATTGCATGTGCCGATATTTACCTGTGGCTGTCGCAGCGTGAAGAATTCGGCGCAGATGCCCCGGACGCCGACGCCGTGCGTGAAATGCGGTATGTCTGGTCAATGTCGATTGATGCAGCGCTTATGAAGAAACTGGATACACGCGCGCGTTGTCAGGTGTGTGGGCGTCCATTGCCGATCAATCACCGCTACAATATCTGTGATCGATGCTATCGCCGCAAGCAATACGGCTATTGGTGAGCATAAAGCCCAATGGTCAGATATTTCTGACTCAAAATGGATAAAAATAATGGGGCGTGTGATGTTACTCACCGCCCCATTCCAACCCCCTTCTACCAGATGTGGTGCAGTTCGGAATCACCACATAGGGCAGCCATCAAGTTGCACCTAATCAGCGATTAGCCGCAAACCTTCCAGTTGCCACCTTCATTCTTGAGTGTGACTGGCGCAGCCTGACCGCCACCAAAATCAACATCCTGAGCCGTACCGTTTACTGTAACGGTCAATTTACCACCGACATTGACTGTCGCGGTGTCGCCTTTGACTTCACCTGCCGTGAAGGTCAGCTTGTCTGTCGTGATTTTTCCACCAGTAGCAGCCATGCTCGTCTTCATTGCATCAAAACTCTTCGTCATTGCCTCTGCCGCAGCAGCATTGCTGGTACAGATGAATGGCTTCACATCGCTGCCACCGAAGGCCGCTGCCATGAAGTCCTTTGCTGCCTTGACTGGATCACCACCACCACCGCTACTCGCGGGAGCGTTGCCACCGCACGCAGTGAGAACGATAGAAAGCAAAATTGTCGAAACCAGAACGGCAAACTTTGTCGAAATACGCATGAGTCGTGTACTCCTGAATTTTGTAAAGATAGTCCGAACTGGTTCCCAGTATATTGATGATCAAATTTATGGCAAATCGTACCCTACGGTGCTTGCAAATCGCCCAGTTTGAACTCTGGTGAGAGTTGACCAATGATGCCATTGTTATCAATCGATCCAACCGTCGCTATCGAATAGCGTGCCAGCCCTGCCCAACCGAACGCGGTTGTATTCCCGGTGACGAAAGTCTGCTCAAAATTCAGCGAAGATGTGCTGCGCACCGCGACAACATAGCCAACCGCGTTTGGCACGGCTTGCCACCCAAGAACCGGAGTTTCGTTCTCGTGCCGCAACGTGAAACTACGGGGCGCATTCAACCCGTCGGCAAGCCCGGAAACGCTCGCTATGACAGCGCGCGTCACTGCAATCATGTAATCCGGGTTGAGACTTTCCAGCGTATCGTAGATTGTTCGTTGGCGATTCATATCCTCCCAGGCCTCGATCCAGTGAACAGCGGCGATCCCGTGCGCGCTGAACGACTGGTGATCGCTGAACCGTCCGAAGCGTTCTTCGGCGGCCTGAATTTCCAGTACCGGCAAATCCGGGTAGGCACTGACCATCAGCTTGAGTGTGCGTGCGAGTTGCCGCGAACCCGATTCATTTGGATCAGCCGAATAGAGGCGAATCACATTCGGGCCGTTTGCGCCGCTGGCTTTGCGATTCGCGCCGACAGTATCCAGATTGATCATCGCGCGTGGGACAATCGGAGGTTTCATCGCTTCCAGATAATTTTTAATAAAGGTTTCGCTGCCCTGTCGCCCCGTCTCGGACGCGGTGAAGGCGACGAACATGATCGTTGCGCGATGCGGTTCCGAAACAAGGACGCGCGCCACTTCCAGCATGACTGCAATGCCCGACGCATTATCATTTGCACCCGGCGCACGAATGCGCGTATCGAAGAACTCGGTGTTGTTGATCGTGTCGTAGTGTGCGCCGATGACGATCACGCCTGCGTCGATGTCTGTACCGGGCAACACCGCGACGATATTATCGGTGGTCGCCTTGAACCCATTCAACAGCACCGGGACAGATTGCGTCCAGATTTCAACGCCAGCATTGGGGTTTTTGTTTTTGATTGCGTTGAATTGTGCGATTAACGCCTGCCGCGCACCATAAATATTTTTCGTTGGGTCGCGCAGGGTTGAAAGCGCATGACGTGATCCCATATCGATCAGACTGGAAAGTGAAATAATCAGCCCGTCAGTTTGAATCATGTCAAAGCGTCGTTGTATGTTTGTGCTGAATGGGAGCGTATTATTCAGCGACATTGGCGTAGCTTGTGATGGTGCAGACGTAGGCGGGGTGAGGTGCGGCTGGATCACAGTGGGGGGCGGGGCGCTACAACCAATGATAGTGAATAGGGATAGCGCAACTCCAATTCGGCAGATAGAGCGAAAAATGCGGCGCAAGATAAATTCTTTCCGTAAGGTTCGGGTGATAATTAAGTTGAGTATAACATCGAACCGGAGCGTGCAGGGGAAACGCCCCGGTTGGGAAATATTTCCTACAAGCGGATGATCAATCCCTCATCGCCGCGTACTTTCAACCCTTTGAGGCTTTCCGTGCCGACACGATCCATCTGCGTGCTGACTTCGACCTTGCCCGATTCAAACGGGAAATCCAGCGTTAGCGCCAGATCGGTGAAGTTAATCACGATCAGGAAGCGCGCATTGCCAGCTTCGCGCACATAGGAAATGATACTTTCCGGCGCAATGTCCAATGGCGCATAACTCCCGTGATTAAGCGCTTCCTCGGCACGCCGCAACGCAAGAATGGTGCGCGTCAGCGATAGCATCGAACGCGGATCATCCCGTTGCACGGCAACATTCAGATTTGCAAAATCTGGTGAAACAGGCAGCCATGTCTCGACACCCGCCCCGGAAAAGCCCGCATTTGGCGAGGTGTCCCACTGCATCGGTGTACGTTCCGGGTCACGTCCGAGGTTCAAGCCTTTCACGCGCTTGCCCCAGGGGTCTTGTTCGCGCTCCGGCGGGATGATCACATCCGGCATCCCGATTTCATCGCCATAGTAAATCTGCGGTGTACCGCGCAACGTGAGCAGAAGCATCATCGCGGCACGCGCACGCACCGCACCTAATCGGGAAGGGATGCGGTGTTCATCGTGATTACTCAAAACAAAGTTAGGCCATGCTCCCGGCGGGATAGACATTTCCTGTCCATCGATCAGGGTACGGAATGTCTTGGCATCCCATTTGGCGAACAGCAGGCTGAAATTGAACGGCATATGCAGTTCGTCCAGTTTTTCGCCATAATAGGTTGACCATTCCTTCCAGTCGAAAATGTGGATTTCACCGACAGACATACGCGGCGTCGACTTATCGTACTCATTCATGAGGGCGCGCAGGTCACGATAGACCGCGTGAACATCGGCATGACCTTTATCATAAATGTGTATCTGGGTGTCATATTCACCCATTGATTTATGCCCGATAGCGCTTTCTACCAGCGGATTATCCCGATAGTCCGGGTCTTTCATGATGAAATGTGCTACGTCGATACGGATGCCATCTGTACCGCGTTCCAGCCAATAGCGCACTGTATCCAGCATTTCTGCACGCACTTCCGGGTTACGCCAGTTTAAATCCGGTTGTTCCCGCAGAAACGAATGCAGATAATATTGCCCGGTTTTATCGTCATATTCCCACGCCGAGCCGCCAAAGACGCTACACCAGTTATTCGGCGGTTTGCCGTCTTTGCCATCGCGCCAGACATACCAATCCCGCTTGGGGTTATCGCGGGAACTGCGCGATTCCAGAAACCATGAATGCTGATCGCTGGTATGGTTCGGCACAAAGTCGATGATGATGTGCAGATTGCGCTGGTGCGCTTCCATAATCAACCGATCAAAATCTGCCAGCGTGCCAAACATCGGGTCAACATCCCGATAGTTGGCAACATCATAGCCGAAATCTGCCATTGGCGAGGGATAGAAGGGCGATAGCCAGATCGCATCTATGCCCAAATCCCGGAGATAATCCAGTTTTTCGATGACGCCGGGAATATCCCCGATACCATCATTATTGGAATCCTTGAAACTGCGCGGATAGACCTGATAGACGACGCCCGTCTGCCACCAGGGATGACTGCTCATGACATTTACCTTGATTGTTATAAGCACCGATTTTGCGTCCAAATTGTGCTTCTTGCAACATGCCAATCCCCTGATCTGATTGCATGGTACAATAGCCCAAAGATTTAACGCTAATTTGTGACTCAGGTGAAGTTATGGACATCAATCAGGCCGCCCGCATGATCGAATGGCTGGATGAAGAACGTCGGCGCGATAAAGCGACCATCGCACGTATGGAAGAACGCTTGATCCAGCAGCAGGAATTTATCGAATCGCTCACCCGCAAACTGGGCAGCCTGGAAAACGACCAAACCTCCATGCGCAATATCTTCCTGCCCGCAGGCCGTGATGTGGATATTCTCGAATTGATCCGTACTGAAATGCACCAGAGCATCGAGGCTATCGAAAGCCGACGCATTGCCGCCGAACGCGAAGCAGACCGTCGCGCCGATGTCCAGCGCGAAAACTATACGCGCCCGCTGCGCGACCTGACCGAACGGCTGGATGCGCTCGAAAAAGCGGCTGGAGAATTGCCCGCTGCTCGTGTCGAACGGGATCGCATTGCTTCCGCGATTCAGGGCTTGCAACAGCGCGTCGAGGATATGGTGAAGAAGTTTGAAGAACCGGAACGCCGCCTCACCTTCCTCGAAGAACAGCGCCGACAGGATTCCCGCCGCCTCTCCGAAGCCCAGACCGACCTTCCCGAAATGCAAAAGCAGATCGATTCGCTCAAGCCAAAGATGGATTTGATCGAAGAACTCTCGCTCCGTACCGAGCGCCGCATGAAGGATTTCGAGGGTCAGGAACGCGAACGCCGCGAACAACTGCAACAATTTGTCGATCAGCAGACGTTGGCTGTACAACAACGCGATCAGAAGATCGAGGAACTCATGCGCGGCGTCGGGCGCTATGACGAGGATATGAAGCGCAATATGGAGCGCTTCGAGAGTTGGGCAGAAGCCTATCGCCAGATGCGCAAACTGATCGAGGATTTCGAGCGCATGGGCGAGCGTCTGGAACGGCGTATCAATGAAGTGGCGGAAATGCAGCGGCTCTCCGAGGAACGCTTCCGGCAGGAATGGAACGTCTGGATGTCCGACGACCAGAAGCGCTGGAAGACATTCACGCTTGCCAACGACGAAACATGGCGTCAGCATGATAAAGATTTCGACATGCTGCGGGGACGTGTCATCGAACTGCAAAATTATTTCCCACCCATGAGCGATAGCCTCGAACGTCTATGGAAGGTGATGCGTGGGCAGGTGGATATGTACCGTGATCAATTCGCTGCACTCGTACAGGAAAATGACTCGCCGGAGAAGTTGCCCGGTGCGCGTATCAATGGCAACGGGCGGGGATAGATTCATTCCAGAATAGAATCCGACAGAGAAGCAGAAAACCCCCAGCTCTAAGGCTTGTCCGGGAATCATAGTAAGCGATTGTTAAATGGTCACTGGCGGACGTGCAGAAAGGCCTGTCCCTACGCAAAAACCTTCTTCTGTGTAGGGACGCTCTTTTGGGCGTCCGTCACCGTAAGCCCTTTATGGGTTTCATCCCAATGACATGGTTGGGATACTATCTATGTGTGTTTGCGGGCAACCTTTTTTATCGCCGGGTAACGAGATATTCTCACAAACGCACTATTTCAATGCGCTCGTTTGTTTCCATTGGGCGCTTTTGCCTTCATAGAGAAGCAATCCATCGCCACTATAAATCACTGCGATGCCTTTGGTGATGGTCGCGGCGCTCCCGAAGCGTTCGCCTTGTGCCTTGAAGCTGATGCCCAATTTCCATTGCGGGCTGTTCTCGCGGATGTATAGCGATGCACCTTGCGATCCCGTCGCCAGAATATCGGTATCATAGATAGCAACAGCCTGACCAAATTTGGGATTTTTGTCGTCGGTGAAAACGTGCCGCTGCGCCCATGCCGTGTCACCGCGCGTGAACACATAGAAACTGTTGGTCTCTGGCGCACCGATGAGCGCTGTCCGTTCGGAGAAATCAAGCACGCTTCCGAAACTCTTTGGCACTTTGCCATCTTCGGGAATCAACAGCACTTGCTTATCCCACGTATCGGCGTTGCGAATGAACACCTGCACGCCAATCCCCGACTGTCCAACCAGAATATAATCACCATCCACTGCTAACGCGGTAATACCAGCATCTTCCGGGAAGGGCAGGCGGGCGCTGAGTAATTCGCTGCTGGTCGAGGTAGATTTAAATTCAACCTGTACGCCGCTGCTGGCGCTAATCACCTGGGTATCGCCCTGAATTGCCAGCGCCTCACCGAAACTCGTATCCGCCGCGACAGAGGAAACGATCTTCTTTGTTTCCGACCATTGATCGCCCTGTTTCCTGTAGACAGATACTTGTCCCTTGCCTTCGTTGGCGGCTGAACTGGCAGCCAGGATCGTATCCCCGCTGATTACGGCGCTCTCAAATGGGGCTGTTCCACTAAGGGTTGCTTTCAGAGTCGCTTTGGGCAATCCCTCATAAACCAGCACTTTGCCCTCTGCTGATAGAGAGATCAACGTTGTTCCGCTGCTGTCAAGATCAGGCGCAATTGGCTCTGCTGCAAGCGTAAATTTTGCATTGGTTCCGATAATCTGACTTATCAGGACTAACCCCAATTCTGGGGAATTGGGGACGCGCCACGCACTGGCGTTTCGGCGCGTTTTAGTCCCGATAATGAGCGCCATCCCGCCTAATCCTGAACGGATTACATCCCCAGCGGCGTTCCAGCGAACGCTCACCGCTGGCGCGATAGGCGGCTTTATCAGGACTAATGCGATAATAACGACGATTTGACGGTAAAAACGCTTTCGCGCGAGGGGATGGGCGTGTCCAGAAAAATCTCTACGCATATTCTCCACCAGTGTTAGTTTTCCCGAATTGTACTTTTGTCGCTGGAAAGATCAAAAAGAGGTGTATAACAAAGACGGTTATAAAATGTCGGCTTCTAAAATTATTGTTTCAAGATTGATATAAAGAATCTGTTGTGTTTGTTTATTATAATCGCGTACACTCTACTTATAAATAAATAGAGGTTAGGGATCATGGGTGTCAGGTTTCACTGGTCAAACTCCAGCCATGTCGTAATGCACTGCTTTATCGAATATCCCTGGACTTGGGAGGAATATCAAACAGCAATAAACCAGATAACGCGCGAAGTGCTGAATGAGTCTCACCCTGTTGGCGTAGTTATGGAAGTGTCGCACATGAAGTCATTTCCCGAAGAGGGGAATGCGGTGACAAATCTGCAACGAAGCGAAGCGATTCTGCCCGATAATGTCTTTGGTTCGGTTCTGGTTGGCGCGGCCTATCATGCGGCAAAATTCATGAATGTGCTGACACAGATGAATCCGAGATCAAGAAGGGCAACCCTGTATGCGGGCAATATTGAAGAAGGGCATCATGTCCTTGAGAAATATCACGTTGCTCTGATTCGTGAAGGTTCTCTCGAAGCCCTTATGGTCTGAGATAGCCAGTCCATCACGTTTTTATCCCTTGCACTTTTGTTCATGTCAGCCCCTGACATAATCTTCCAGGGGCTGGCGGTTTATCCTAGCAGCCAAATGGGATCGAAATATTATATTGATCGCCTACGGCCTTTAACTCGTAGACAATCCGCAACTGACCGATCACGGGCAGGTCGGCATCCAGCAGACGCACATCCTCTACATTGACCGTCAACGTCAGCCGCACAATCGCATCCACAGACGGCGCAACCCACAGATTCCCGGCGGCAATCGTAAACTTTCCAACCTTATCGGTCTGGATGATATTCAGCACAATATCGCTCGGCGCGAACGCATATTCCCACGCATCGAGGCCGTTGATCTTCGCGCGCTGGCCTGTTGGTACAGCACGGTTGACCCCGGCGATAAAGGTTGAAGCGCTCAAATCTGCAATGCGCTTGCGTGCGGCGTCGTTGTTGACCGTCGCGCAGACAGGCGGGTTTTGCACCACCCAGTAATAATCGTTCACAACGCGCACCGCTTCAATTGTGCGCGGGTCAGTCACGCCGAATGCCTGCCCCTCTGCCGAGAAT
Source organism: uncultured Anaerolineaceae bacterium (assembly GCA_964432445.1). Taxonomy (GTDB): domain Bacteria; phylum Chloroflexota; class Anaerolineae; order Aggregatilineales; family UBA2796; genus JBBRMW01. The sequence continues at coordinate 6,052 of CAYSOC010000055.1, read as the reverse complement.
ACAACGCGGCGCGTACTGGCGAGTTCGTTGCGATAGATTTGCGCTTCCAGTTTGGCGGTAGATTTTTCTTTCAGAGTGGAATCCACACCATCGAATGTAAGCGTCAGGACGCTGTGCCAACTGGGAAGGCGAACCAGTTTCGCATCCAGCGTCGGATAGGCGATGGAAACCTGAAATCCCGGCGGTGGTGCGGCTTCGGTCAGGACGACAGCAGTCTGTGCCATCTCGATACTGGATTGTGTAGGCAGCGCTGCCCCTTCGCCGCTACAGCCTGCAAGGAGCAATAGACAGAGCAGAAGCATCAATTTACGCATTCGGGCAACTTCCTCGCAGGTACTGTGATCTGTTCCGATTGTACTTGTGCCACGAACGTTATACCAGAGACACAAAAACGCGCTGTGGAAACGCTCATGTCTCTACAGCGCGTTCTGGAAACTTTATTTCGGGTTGTTCAAATCGTCAAAAAATTCAGCCGGACTCTAATTATCAATGGTTGCCCCGACCCGACGCACACCGGGAACAGCCTGTACCGCACTAATCAGCGATTGCGCGGCATCGTGATCAAGACGCTGACCGGTCAATGAGACGACACCCCCGTGTACTGTCGCATAGACCCCGACTGGCAGTAATTGACCGATAGCCATGCGGAGCGCTTCATCATCGTGCAGATCATTGTTGTCAACCTGCATCACGCCGGGAATCCTGGCGGCATTTTCAACGAGGACACGCCGAGCCTGTGGCGTGCGAACGTTGCCATGCAATTGAAGAACACCATCAACGCTTCTATAGGTGAAATAGGCACGAGACATTTGTAGTGGGGGATAGCTGCGGATCAGTTGCGCAACATCCTCCTCTATATCCACATCTGGCCTGCTTGCTTTTACGTTGTCCATATTGTGTAATCCTCTCATAAAACAAAGACGAATAAGTTACACGGGCAAAATTAAAGGAACTTTAACCGAAGACCCCCCGAAGGATGAATGATTCACCCGCCAGATATTCCAGTTCATCATCAGGAGTATAGAGCGTTGCCGCGCCCGCGCCGATTACTTTTGCGGTTTCGCCTGCGATATGTACCCCTGTCGAGTCTTCGATCCCGACGATTTGTGTTCCTTCGGGAAGCCCTGTGCGCAATCTGGTATAGGTATAACGTCCGGCAACAACCTGATGATGTGGTAACACCGCCAGTTTTTTGAGGACACCCAGACCGCTCTCCCAGACGCCACCATCCCAATAGAATTCGCAGAGTGCCATCGCGCTCGCCGCACACGCAGCCAGCACCGCCCCACGATTCCATGAAGTCTGCATTATCTTCAGTGCAGAGCTTCCCTTGAGAGTTCGCACAGCATCGAGCGGACTGCCATCGGTCAGGTAGATTGCGTCACAGTTTTCCAGCGTGACAGATTTTTCACCACTTTCGGCGGTGGCATCGTCTACTACCATCGTGAAGGCAGGCGATGCTCCCAGCTTTGAAAAATAGTGCATCCCGGCGCGTACCGTTCGTTTGGCGTGGGCAGCGGCTGCCGCCGGAACGATCACCAGCGTTGGAAAACTGATGCGTGTTAGCGCTATCATCGCTTTATCAACCGGGATAGTAGCGTCGTCAAATTCCGCGCCACCACTCAAAAATATCTGTTTGGACACACAAATCCTTTCTCTTGAAGCAAGAAGATAGCATAGAGCTATATTACTGACAACCCGGAAATAAGTGTGATTGTTAGTCCTTCTACCAAACCGTTGCCCATTCCGGCGCTTTGATCGGCTTCCGGGTATTTGGATTGAAGTCCATCAGCAACTTTGGCACAATATCATTATCGTTCAATCCTCCACTATATAGCTGTCCTTTATCTATATAGATCAATCGGCCCTGTTGATCCCAATCTGCCCATGCGTCACTCACGATAAATTCTGTGCCATCCGAATTGCGTTTGACAGAACAAGTGATCAGAAGTGAATCGCCGTATTGCGTTTTGGGATTATAGTTATAGCCGTGAAAATCCATCGTGAGCGTGTATGCTTTATCTGGATTATCTTTACTAAACGTAACAATTTCAGGATATTTTCTGCGGAGGCGGGGCGACTTGTAATGTTCCGTCCAGCCATTTTGCAACATCCTCCAGACAACCGGTTGATGAGCGAGTGTACATTCCACCGTATCTATTCGCAGGGTGGCTGGTGGCTGGTGATTCTGGTGAGGGTCTTCATAGGTGCGGACGCACACCGTATTGTTATCTATAAAATAGCCGCCACCGCCATACGTACCGAACCAGTTCCAGAGCGCCAGCGCCGTAAAATAGGGCGGTTTGCTGATAGCTGTCCATGTGGCGGCATAGGTTGGTGCGTGCGTCTGCCATGTGTGATGCTTCGCCGCGAAGTAAACAAATTTAGAGCCATCTGGTGACAGGTCGCATCGATCCTCATAAATTCGACCTCGGAACCATTGCCCCTCGGTGAAAGTGTCTGTCGCCGTATCCCACAGGATAAGTTGTACCCAATTGGAAGGGCCACGCCGCAGGATGACGCCCTTTGGCGCTTCCGACGCCAGAATAACCGCTAATCGACAATAACCGGGTTTGTGTTGTTCATTCATCAGGTTATACCATGTTTAACTTTGATCTTTACAAGGGCTACGCATCTTACGTCGAAAGTGCGTGTTATCATGGTGCGGTTATTCTCACAGACTGGATCACGCATGACGGATTGGACACTCCCCGGTCCCGGCCCCGCCCCGATTGTAGGCGCACCGGGCAATGTATTACGCTTTATTGGCGACCCAATCGCCTATCTGAATAAACACTTCCCACAATACGGGCGAATCATCACCGTTGTCAATGGTGCGCGGGTACGCTTTATGCTCACGGCGGATCGTCCGGCTGTGGGGATCGTCTGCGTTTATGGCGCAGAGTTGACCCGCGAAGTCGAAACCCAGCACGAAACCTATTATAAATCCGCGCTGACGGGTGGGCTTTACCCGATAGATGATCCGCTTCCGGCGCGTAAATTGGCATTGCAACGTTTCGGCACAGGCTTGTTTCATGTCAACAGCGATACACACCGCCAGCATCGCCGTTTGTTGATGCCCGCATTCCACAAAAAGCGCATTGAATCCTATCACGCCGAAATGCAGGCGATTACGCAAGAAACGCTCGATGGCTGGCAAGATGGTATGGCAATCGACCTGCACCGCGAAATGATGACGCTTACGCTGCGGATCGCTACCCAAACACTGTTCGGGATCGATGTTCACAAGGAAAACAGCGAAATCGGGATGCACCTGAACGAGGCGCTGGAATTGATCAATTCGCCGCGCACCTCGCTCGATCCACACGACATACCCGGCACATTCTATGGTCGCCTGCTCGATTTGGTCAATACGCTCGATGGCGAGATGCACAAGCTGATCGAACAAAAGCGTGCCAGCGGTGCAGATGGTGGCGATGTGCTTTCGATGCTGGTTGCGGCGCGTGACGAAGATGGTACAACCCTGACCGAAGACGAGATCATTGGTCACGCGGGCGTGATTTTTGCTGCCGGACACGAGACAACTTCCAACGCGCTCACGTGGACATTGTTCCTGCTCTCGCAGCATCCAAAGGTTGCGGCGGATTTACTGGATGAACTGGACGCGAAGCTACAGGGCGCAGCGCCCACACTGGAACAACTCGGTCAGTTGCCGATTCTCGACAGCGTGATCAAGGAAAGCCTGCGTATCATTCCGCCTGTGCCGCTGAATCACCGCATCGTGCATGAGGACACCGTGATCGGCGGGCATGTCATTCCGGCGGGCGCAGAGCTATTTGTGAGTATTTATCACACCCACCACGACCCGGATTTGTATCCAGAGCCGAACCAGTTCAACCCGCGCCGCTGGGAATCAATCACACCGGATGCGTTTGAATTTAACCCGTTCAGCGCTGGCCCGCGTATGTGCATCGGTGCGCCGTTCGCCATACAGGAAATGAAACTCGTTCTGAGTATGCTGCTACAACGGTTCCGGCTGGAATTTGCAGGCGGACAGAAGATAGATCGCCGTGTGGCAACCACGCTTTCGCCTAAAAATGGAATGCCGATGATCGTCAACGAACAGGATCGGGAATTTCAGCGTGGTGTTGGCGGTGTAGAGGGAAACATTCGGGAGATGGTTCAACTGCCGTAAGTGATCGAATCCCGGCGTTGTTGTGCGCCGGGACATTCATTTCTGTGAGTAAGAACCAAGAAACTTTTCTCCGTCAAAGTGGATCAGGTGATCCGGCTCTTCTGCTATCCAGACCTCTGTCTCCCAAGCTACATCTGCGACAAATTTACGAAATGTTTTTCGATCCGGGAAAGCGGTCACATAAATGATTTCGGCAGTACAGCCTTTGGTCAACATCTTGAGTCGATGCAACCGCAACGGAGTTATCGGCCCGGAGCTATACACGGCTTCAATGAGATACAACCAGTTACGAGATTCTGAATATGCCAGAATATCGGGAAGTTCTCCATGTGAAATTTCAAAAAATTTCAGGGCATTCAGTTTATCCTGGTTGAGAAACAGGAATTTATCAGCAGTATCTCCGACGTATAAAACTTCTGCATTAAAGCCAAAACGTGGCAGAAACTCTTCAATAATCGCTTTTTGCAGTTTATTGTGCGCACCTGCGCTAAATACCAGTTCAGTTCCATCTGGCAGGATGACAGGTGTTACTTGCCCTGTCCGACTGTGTGAAAGTATTTCTGCCAATGTTTTCCGGCTCTGGAGAAACTCTGAAACGGATTTCTCCCATGTTTCACTGCCAAACTTCCCTATCAACGCTCTGTATTCCGATGACAATCCATAGGCACGGGTTGGATCGTTTCTTGCGGCGTTAACGCTCGTACTGTTTACAATAATTCCAGCTTCGACAGGCAGTTTTAAATCCTTGCGGCGAATATCGTCATATGATCCGGGTGAGATTTGTTCGTGAAAATGGGCGTTGATAAAGCTGATAATTTCACGGGTTTTTAACGTATGTCCCGATGAATCATGTAGTTTTTCTGCCCAATCACCGCTACTTGTAACGTTTGCAACCGCCAGAAATGCCATCGCCATTCTTTCCAGGCGGCGCGGGGATAACCCTTCTGTCGGAATGCCAAGCACCATCAAAATGGTAATTGCCTCATTGATAACCCTTTGAACAGGATCAGGTTTACTGGAAAGGGCAATATTTATTGGATCAGACATCCGCTAATCCAATTGAAGGGATAGTTGTGAGGGTATGTGACGAATTGCGATTTCTTCTGCCGAAAATCGCTTCGGTGAGTCCAGATATTTTCTTACTGCGCCTGCCAGATGCCATGCGAACAGGGGCGGTACTGCGTTTCCTATCTGGTTGAATATACTTGTTTCAGTGCCGGAAAATTCATACCAGTCAGGAAAACTTTGCAAGCGTGCAGCTTCCCGAATAAGCAATCGTCGCCGCCTGCCATCCGGTAGTCGAAGGCGTTGCATATCTCCGGTTGCGCCTGCCAGATTGCGGCATGTCAGCGTTCGCGCTGGCTTATCCAGATGTAAATCACGGGGGTTGATGCAAAACGAAGCGCGCTCATATTTTTCTATGTACTGATCCATGCTGGCTGTCAGGAATCGGGATTCTGGGGGAATGGCATACAACATATCTTCCAACGCTTCGCCCGCCGTGACTTTTTGGGATAAAGGGACAGGAAACTCAAATTCCCCCCTATGACCAACAACAATAACCCGCTCGCGGTTTTGTGGCACACCGTAATTTACTGCATTTAGCAGACGATATTCGATAATGTAACCTAACTGTTGAAGTGCCTGTACAATCTGGTCGAAGTACCATTTGTTTTGATAAAGCACCCCTCGAACATTCTCAAAAAGCCAGATGTCAGGGTTCAGCTTTTTGACAGCGTTAATAAAAACCGGGAAGCCATCGCGCGAATCCTGTAAGCCGCGTTGATGACCACCTACACTGAATGGCTGACAAGGCGGACCACCGATAATAACCTGCACTGATTCCAACGGAGTTGAAGGGGTTAAATGAACCTGTTCACACGCCCCGACGAGATT
>CAYSOC010000054.1:0-36445 GCA_964432445.1 uncultured Anaerolineaceae bacterium | reverse complement strand
AGTGGGGGAAAATGCCCGGTTAAGGACTCGAACCTTAGACCCCACGCATGTGAAGCGTGTGCTCTAACCAACTGAGCTAACCGGGCAGATTAATTTGGAAGTATAGCAAACTGTGCGCGGTTATGCAAGAGTAAAACACGCGCTGAAACCTTGCTTCATCCTTCCGTTTCCAGAAGCGCTAATCTGGATTTTATCCCTTCACCGAACCATCCAATACCCCGCGCACAAAATATCGACTCAAAAGGATATAGACAGCGGTGGTGGGTAGCGCAGCAAGAACTGCCCCCGCCATAACCACATTCCAATCTACTGAAAAATTGCCCGATAGGTTATTGAGTGCAATCGTTACAGGTTGGGCTTGCGGGTTAGGAACGACAGTTACTCCAAAAATGAAATCATTCCAGATATTTGTGAACTGAAAAATGCCGACGACCACAAACGCGGGCAAAGCCAACGGAAACATGATTCCGGCAAAAATTTGATATTTGTTCCCGCCATCAACAACAGCCGCCTCTATCAATTCATTCGGTATACCCGTATAGAAATTGCGAAAAATCAGCGTTGTCACCGGGATACCGTAAACAACATGAGTCACGATAAGTCCGGTGATAGTGCCATATAACCCGATAGTCTGCATAAATTGCACTAGCGGCAGCAAAATCACCTGATACGGAATAAAGAAGCCAAACAAAATGAAGGTAAATAACAGGTCAGCGCCCCGAAATTTCCACTTTGCCAGAAAATAGCCATTGATAGCCCCTATCATTGACGACAGAAAAGTCGCAGGGATGACGAGGAGAATGCTGTTATATACATTCCGTCCCAGTTGCTTCCATGCACCTTCAAAGCCGCCGATTCCCAATGTTTCCGGTAGATTCCACATGGTGGATAAACCTACATGCTGTGCATCTTTTAATCCATTCACGATCATCACGTATATTGGCAGAAGAAAAAAGATAAGGGCAATGATTAGCACAATTATCGAAAGCCATGAATAGCGTTTTCTACCATGTTTCACCTTCGAGGGTTTTATACGTGAAATCATTTTATTGTTCTTCGGCTCGCAGGGTTCGGATCAGATATGGCACGATAATCAAGCCTGTTAGTATTAGCATCACGATAGACGCCGCAGAAGCGAGGTTATAACGGGTTGCCCTGAACATGGTCTCAAATACAAAAATCGCGGGCATATCCGTTGCGAACCCCGGCCCTGTCCCGGTCATGGTGAAGACCAGATCGAAAATCTTGAGCGAAACGTGCAGCAAAACCACAACAACACTGAGGGTTACCGGCTTTAGCATCGGCAGAACGATATGGCGATAAACCTGCCAATCGCTTGCACCGTCCACCCGCGCAGCTTCCCGGATTTCATCCGAAATAGTGGTCATACCGCCGAGGTAGGTTGCCATTACAAAACCGGATAGCTGCCAGCTTGCCGCAATCGCCACCGGAACAAGCGCAAGAGGAATACCCAATTTGATGCTGATTTCACCTGCGCCAGGGATAATCCTGCCAAGCACCTCATTCACCTGTAAAATTACGGCGGGATCGGTGATCCAACCTGGTTTCAGCGGCGCGATCCCAAATTGCCCAAGCACGCTATTGATACCAAAAATGTTGAAGAACAGATTGACGCCTGTCTCCGGATTGAATATCCATCGCCAGACTACTCCCGTAACAACGAACGACAAGGCATAGGGAAATAGATAGACATTGCGAAACAATGGCATAAAGCGCAATTTGACATTGTGATCGATCAGGATAGCAAGCCCAAGCCCTATCGCCACCGATAGACCAATGAACAAGACGGTAAAAACAAAAATATTGCGCAGATCACTCTGAAAACGCGGCAAATTGAGAAGGTCAACATAAGTCTGAAAAAGAGGCTGCCGCAGGCTCAAATCCTGTTTTGTGGTGCGCCAATTGGATATAGAAACATAAAAGCTGATACCAATAAAGCCATATACAAAAATGAGGATAGCGATAAGAGAAGGCAGCAGCACAAGAAAAGAATCAAAATTCCTGATGCGCCATCCGAACTTGCGACGGATAAGGACTTGTTCAGGGCTTGCGCTAGAGGACACTGCGGTGGGTGTTGACATATCACATCATCCGTCTCATGGAAAATTTAAAGGGGAAAGCATGAGTCTCTCCCCTCGCCACGTCTGGCTACCTGGTGATTCCTGCATCTTTGGCGGCTGCGACCAACGACCTAGCAAAAGCATCTACATTCTTATCGACGGAAAATTGAGTGCAACCGTCATATAAAGCCTGCGTAAAGGAAGCAGGTGCTGCCAGACCCTGTATACCAGATGGGACTAATACATCTTTGGCAAAGGAATCCAGCGACCAATTATGATATGGGCCAAATTTTGCCCGATCTACGTCGGAGCGAACCGGGATCGACCCTTTCAATTGGTTGAATCCTTCCTGCGCTTCCTTGCCACCGATCACCTTGAGCCATGTTATCGTATTGCTGCGATGTTGCGCGCCTTTGGGCAACACAAAGCCATCGGCAACAATGTTGAAAGCTCCGTCTGTGCCGGGGAAGTTGATCCAGCCGAAGTCAACGTTATCTTTTAGTTTAGCGTTGGCGAATTCGCCATAAGCCCAATCGCCCATCACATTAAAAGCGCATTCTCCGTTGATTAGCTTTTTTACCGCCTGATCCCACGACAACGCAGCATGATCACTGTTCTGATAGCCCAGCAGCTTGCCGTAGAGTTCCATTGCCTTTTTGACAGCAGGATCATCAAAGGACATCTTGCCAGAATACAGATCGAGGAATTTATTAGCGCCAATGGAGCCAAGCAGCGACATCTCGAATACCGCACCCGATGTCCAGATGTCTTTATCGCCCAGGCAAAGTGCAGGAACACCGGCTGCCTTGAGCTTCTCTGCATGAGCAATGAACTGTTCTATAGTGAGCGTTTTGCCCAATGTGATCCCATTCTTTTCCAGCAGTTTCTTGTTGTACCAAAGGCTGTTGTAACGATGAACGCCCGTTAGAACGGTATAAATTTGTCCATCCTTGCTAGTCAGCAGATTGCTGATGAGTCTCCTGGGAAGCACTTTATCCCAACCCTCGCTTTGATATAGGTCAGTAACAGGCTCCAAAAACCCCGGATCGACGTATAGCCCTTGCAACTCGGCGCTTGGGTGAGTCTGCCACGTATCCGGGGGGTTCTTGCCCTGTAAGCGCGTTTGCAGAACGGCTTGCGCATTCGTACCAGCGCCACCCGCCACTACAGCGTTGATGATCTCGGTTTTCGGGTTCACTTTTTTATAGGAATCAAACAGGGCATTGAGGGCTGCCGCTTCGCCGCCGGAAGTCCAATAGGAAAAGACTTCCAGCTTATCATCCCCCTGAGCGTGTATAACGCCGTATGCTTGTCCTGCTATAAGCGCAACAATAACCAAAATAACGAGCCTTGAGGCTCGTAATCTATTAAACATCTTTATCTCCTCCCAAAAAACGTTGAGTTATAAACACTTGCGATATTTTATTCGCAATCTCTGTACATACTGACGATTATGGTCTGTTTGCTGTGTAAGTGTGAAATTGCTATAGTTCCCATTCTAGGGGATTTTATAGTATCCGAACCGCCCGAATGTTGTCATATCCCCGGCAAAATACCAGCGTTTTATCTGCATCGAAAATTAGAGTTTCAGGCAAGCAGCATATGTCAGACCAATCTATTCCCCCCTTTTCCGATTTTGAACAACAGGTTCAGGATTGTCTCACACATCTCTACGATTTTATATTTTTGCAGGATCACCCGTTGGTAGAAGCACTTGTGCCGGAGATAAAAGGACCAAATAGAATACAGATTTTTCGCGAAATCATAACGAGTTCTGTAGAAAGCCTGCGTCCTGCACCAGAACTGGAAACGCATCCCAAAGTTTCCCGGTTGTACAACATTCTGCGATTGCGCTATATCCGGCAGCAAACAGTGCAACAGGTTATGCTCAGTCTGTCTCTCAGTGAGCGTCAGTTTTATCGGGATCACCCCAGAGCAATCCAGATCGTCAGTCATACTCTGCGAGGGCGCATCGTCAAAGAAGCTGTCCCGGAATCAGCACCGCAACCTGAGACAGAAATAGCATCGGTACAATCCGAAGTGGAGCGCTCCAGAGTCGAGCAAACAACCACGCGCGTAGGTGTGCAGAGTTTGCTGGATGGGGTGCTACTGGTCACACAAAGTCTGGTTGATCAACGTCAGGTACGTATCACGAACAATACCTCAAACGATGTCTCAATCTCCGAAGCGGATCGGACTGCGGTACGCCAGATTCTGATTACGCTGCTCTCTCATTTGATTACCAACTCGTCCCGGATTGAAATATGCAGCCAGCTTGTTAATCAATTCTGCTGCATCACCTTTACCAGCGATTTGGCGCAAGCAAAATTTCCTGAGTTGCAAGCGTTTCTCGGCGGGCATGAAACATTGCAAGTGCTGGTGAAAACCATCGAGGGCGAATTGGTTTCCAGCGTGGTTGGTTCCGATGAAATCCAGCTTACATTAAAAATCCCGCTGCGTCAGGTTGTTGTGCTGGTTGTCGATGATAACCCCGGCATGATCAGCCTGTTCCACCGTTACCTGAACGGCTATCCCTATCAAATCGTTGATGCCGCCGATGGCAACCAGGCGATTGAACTGGCACGAAGCATGAAGCCACAAGTGATTGTTCTGGATGTGATGTTGCCTGGACAAGATGGCTGGGAGATATTGCAGAATCTGAAGAATCACCCGTCAACGCTTAATATACCCGTGCTGGTCTGCTCTGTGCTGGAATTAGCGGATGTAGCCGTTTCGCTTGGCGCAGATGCCTATCTGAAAAAGACGCCTAGCCAGGGCGACTTTCTGCACGCTCTGCGGCAATGGTCGGCGTAAGGGCATCTAAAAGGGATTCCACGCAATGAACTAATTCCAGTGGCTGGAATCCATTGATTGATTCGACAGATAACGTTCCTTTGGCAACAGGGGCAATCGCCTCGGTTGCGCCACTTGCAGAAGCGATGATAACGGGTATATCGCACAGGGTCGGATCATTCTGCATCATTTGTAAGGTGGTCAGTCCATCGACATCGGGCATCAGCACATCCAGAATAACCAGATCGGGGCGTTGATAGCGCATCAGTGCCAGCCCCTCGCGCCCGCTGTATGCTTTCCAGACTTCCTGCACTCCCGGCAGCGTTTGAATCATCCGGCCAAACATCCGTACAATATCCTGATCATCATCAATGACAAGGACGTTATAGGGCACGATATTGATGCGTTGAATCGCGCTGTGTAACGCCTGCTGTGTCACAGGTTTTACCAGATAATCTGTCGCGCCATAAATCTGCATCGCGCGGCGTCCGCTCGGCATTGGGCATACAATCACAGCAGGCGATTGTCCTGCCCTTTGCGCGGCTGCGGTAAGCAGATTTTTATCCTGTTCATTGCTGACTACCATTGCCGATGGTTGAATAGCCTCCATCAGACGGATCGCTTCTTCAACGCTTTGTGCGGCTATCAGGCGATGATGGACAGTATAGCGTTCAAACAGCCTGATAATTGCTGGATCGTCATCGAGAATGACAAAGCAATCGCGTTTATCTGTTGCTTGCCTTTCATGACGTACATTTGTGCGGCTCAGTGCATAGTTTTCGTAAGGAAGCGTTACGGTGAACGTGCTGCCCTCACCAGTCTTTCCGTTGCTCTCGACACTGATAGCCCCGCCATGCAGGTTGATAAATTCCTTGCTGAGGGTCAGACCCAACCCCGAACCCTGGCTACGCCGATAATTTGTTTCCTCAGCCTGATAGAACGCATCGAAGATATGTGGAATATCTTCCGGGCGAATGCCAGTTCCGGTATCGCTGACTGCAATCGCAATATGGGTTGTGTGGTCGGTGACGCGCAGGCTGATACTTCCTTGCGCGGTAAAGCGCACCGCATTACTCAACAGGTTTAGCAACACCTGCCGAATACGAGTACGGTCTATCCACATGGAAGGCAATTGATCCGGGACAGTAACATTGAATTTCAATCCAGCGCTCTGGATCAGGTCGCGCGTCAAATTGGCGGCTTCCAGAATGACCAATCGCGGATCGGCTAGTTCCTTGACCATCGCCATATACCCTGCCTCGACTTGCGATATATCGAGAACATCGCTGATAAGGCTTTGCAGGTGTTTCGCGCATTCACAAATCGTCTGAAGGTCTGACCAATAGGCATTCGGCAAACGTTCGCCATAGGCTTTGGGAGCAGAAACAATCATCTCACTGAAGCCAACAATCAGATTGATGGGCGTGCGAAATTCATGGCTGACATTGGCGGCGAACATCGCTTTCAAACGGCGGGCTTCTTCCGCAGCGCTATAGGCGCGATGCAACTGGATATTCGCCTGTGCCAGTTCCTGTTTCGCCTCTTCCAGTGCCTTCGTCAGTTTCATGAGTTGGGCGCGGTGTTCACGCGCTTCTTTCATTTGCGCGATTGCATAACGCTCATAATCCCACGCCATCCGCAACGCCTCTATCAGGTTATGGAAAGCAACAAAATTTGTGGAGAGGACAAACCAGATCAAAAACAAAACCGGGAATATCGTGGCAATCCCTTCATGTTTAGCGATCCCGATGACAAGCGCGGAGGAAATAAACGCGAAGGCGATAGTCGCCAGTCTTGGCAGCAGCATACTGGCGAAGAGGCAGATGAACGGGAAGAAATATAGAAATACAGGGGATACAAAAATTGTGTAGGCGATGATATTCCCTACACTAAGGCCGATGATAAAAACATAGCGTGCGGCCTGTGGGTGCTGCCGAAACAGCCAATAACACAGACCGCAGAACGCCATCAGGTTAACACCACTGGCGATAAATGATGGCGACAATGGGCGCACCGCCACATCTCCAGCCAAAAGTGCCAACTGTGTTGCACCCACGACAAACAATAGCGTAAATCTGAATGTTTTTCGCTGAAGTTCATCCAGGTTTCGCAGATAAGAGGGCGCTGCCCCTGATTGTGCCATGAACTATATCTCCGGTCTTATGTTGATCATACAGCGAAATGACCGTAACGGGTGGTTGCGGTCATCTTTAGGGGACGTTGATTTTCAAGAGGAGTAAAGAAATCAGGGCTTGAGAGTGAGTGAGGCGGTTGTCAATCGTTCGGTTAGGTTCGGACTTTTTCGCCGCGCCCATAGAGGAGCAATAGTGATAGAATGACCAAACCAAAAATAATCTGTCGGGAGGCGGGCGCAACCTGCATAATGCTCAAACCGCTATCCAGCAACCGAATGATGATGACCCCGGCAATCGTGCCGATATATTTACCCGAACCACCCGCGATAGATGTACCGCCGACGACAACCGCCGCAATCGCTGGCAAGAGGTACGGCTCGCCCATCTCGTTGAAACTGCGTCCGGCATTGCCCGCTACGAGGAGTCCGGCAAGTGCGGCAAGTACACCACTGAGCATAAATGCGCCGATGATCACACGCGGAGTACGCACTCCTGAAAGGTACGCTGCCACCTCGTTATTCCCGACGGCATAAGTTTTTCGTCCGAGCGTCGTTCGTTGCAACACAACATAGTTAAGTACGGAAATGAACGCCCAGATGATCACCGCCACCGGAATAACATCGGCAATAATCAGGGTCGCTGCCTGGCTCAGTACCTCTGGTGTAGTCTGAAACTGTGGCGCTGACCCGGTATAGGCAACGGTAACGCCCTTGAGCAGCGCATTCATGCCAAGTGTCAGCACCATCGACGGAATGCGCAGATAGGCGACGCCGATACCATTAATCAGACCCACGCCCGCGCCGATACTTAACCCGATGAGCGCACCCGGCAGAAATCGCTCATTTTGACCAGCCGCAAAACTCGTCGCTACCACCGCCGCCAGATTGAGCGTCCAGCTAATCGACAGGTCTATATTGCCTGTCAGAATGACCACCATCTGTCCGGCGGCGATAATGCCGAGGAAGGACGCCTGTCGCAACTGCTGCACCAGAAAAGTGGGAGAGGAGAAATTCGGATTGATAAAAATCGAGCCGAAAACAATCAGGACAAGGATCATCAGATATGCAATGGTTACGCTGCGATCCTGACGATCCAGTCTCGTAAACCAGGTGCGAATGGAAGTAGCGGGTTTTGTCGCAGTAGTCATGTTATCCCTAACGCATAATATCCAGACGGTTTTTCACGGTGAATACGCGACTCGCCCCTGCAACGACTGCCAGCAGGATCACGATGCCTTCCCATAGCGGCTGTAGCAGCGGGTTCACTTTGGCGAAGAACAAAATGCCGCCAATCAGCCGCAACGAGAACGCGCCAAAGATTGTCCCGATCACGCCGCCGGAACCACCGAACAGCGATGTGCCACCTAACACTACTACCGCGATAGATTGCAGTGTGTACACTGCGCCTGTGTTGGCATTCCCTGACAGCGTGGAAGCGGAGAGGAATAACCCGGCGATAGATGCAAAAATGCCGCTCATGACATAGGCTGAGAGTTTGGCGCGATTCACATTAATCCCGCTCATATACGCCGCACCCTCATTGCTCCCGACAGCATACACCCACATGCCGAGGCGTGAACGGCGGAACGGCGTCCAGACAAGGAGCAGGATGATCATCAGGAAAATGAGAGAATTGGGAATCAGATCAAAGGTGCGCGTTGTCAATAAATCGCCGTACCAACCGGGTACAAATCCACCCGGTTTGGGGCGTAGATACAGCGCAATCCCGCCATAGATAGAGGCGGTTGCCAGCGTAACAATAATGGGCTGCAACCGCCCGTACACCACAATCAGACCGTTGATCAGACCACAGAGCGCCCCAACCAGCAGCACCAGAATCACTACCGCGATTACGCTTGGCACGCTATCCGCAAATGTTGCCGAGGCGAGTGAATTGGCGAGGCTAATCATCGGGCCAACAGACAGATCAATGCCGCCAGTGATCACCACCGAAGTTTGAGCAGTCCCCGCGAAGATTAGCGTCATCGCCTGATTGGAAGTCGAAGTCGTAACCGAAGGCTCAAAAAAACGCGGGTTCAGCGCAGCGTTCAACCCACCGAGTATCAGAAATACAAAAAAGGAGAGCAGGACGCGAAAATTGCGTTTGACGAAACGCCGATTGGGAAGTGCTATTCCAGTGGCAAGAGGCGCAGTGGTAGTAGCCATAAATCAATATCCTAATGTTTGGCGAACGCGGCTTGCGATTCAGGTTTTGCCGAACTATCTTCGTTCAGACCAAGCGCCGCCAATACGATTTTTTCCTGCGTCAGGTCGGCTCCGCTCAGTTCCCGGAAGACGCGCCCTTCGTAGAGAATCAGCACACGATCACACATCCCAACCAGTTCCGCCAGTTCTGTCGAGAAAAACAAAATTCCCGCACCCTCATCCGCCAGCGAACGCATCAGGTTGTAGATTTCCTGCTTTGTGCCTACGTCGATACCGCGCGATGGGTCATGCAACAAATAGAGTTTGGCCTGCGTGAGCAACCACTTTCCGATCACAATTTTTTGCTGGTTGCCGCCGCTCAGATTGCGTGTGGTAGTGCGACTGGTAGAGGTCTTGACACGCATTTGCTCGATCACACGCTCGATAGCGCCGCGTTCCTGCTTCGGATCAATCAGACCACCGCGCGCCACTTTATCAAGTGTTGACAGCGTAGCGTTATCGCCTACCGACATCGACAGGATCAGCCCTTCGGTTTTGCGATCTTCCGGGATGAGCGCCAACCCAATCCCGGCATTCGCGGCTGCTGCCGGGCTGTTGATCGTTTTCTGCTCTCCCTCAATCAAAATCTGACCGCGCAAACTGCGCAACAGGCCGAACAAAGCGAACAGCAATTCGCCCTGCCCTTGACCATCCAGTCCCCCCAGACCGACGATCTCCCCTTTACCCACGTTCAGATTGATGTTGTGCAGGATATTCTCCCAACCGAGGTCTTTCACCTCCAGTACGGGCGCACGCTGTGCGGGCGGTTCGGGTTTGGGCGGGAAGACCTGTTCCAGCTTGCGCCCGATCATTAATTGCACCATCTCATCTTCGCTGACGCTGCCCATCGGGAAGGAGCCGACATCCTGCCCATCGCGGAAAATCGTCAGGGTATCTGCAATCTCATTGACTTCTCCCATGCGGTGCGAGATGAAAATGACAGAACGCCCTTCATCGCGCATTCGGCGCATAACCTTAAAGACCAATTCCACATCCTGAATCGACAGCGCTGATGTTCCCTCATCCATAATCAACAATTGCGGATTGCGGCTGAATGCTTTGGCAATTTCGACCAATTGCCGTTGCGCCAGCGGGAGTTCCGAGATCAGCGCGTTGGGGTCTACCTGATGAAAACCCAGATTGGCGAAGAGTTCTTCGGTCTGCTGTCGCAATGCCTTTCGGTTGACCAGCCCCAGGCGATTGCGTGGCGGATCGGAGATAAAAATATTTTCGGCGGTGGTCAGGGTTGGCATCAGCGAAAGTTCCTGAAATACTGGCACAATACCTATCCCTCTGGCATCGGCAGGCGAACGTATCGCGGAATGCTGACCATTGATATTGATCGTGCCAGAGTCTGGTACAACAACACCCGCCAACACTTTGACCAGTGTACTTTTTCCTGCGCCGTTTTCGCCTACCAGTGCGTGAATACTGCCCCGCCGACAGCGAAAGGAGGCTTCGTTCAATGCTATCGTCCCGCCGAAATGTTTGGTGATTTTCAATGCCTCTACCAGCGTAGAAGCAGATTTATCCGATTTCTCAACGGCGGCTAAAGAGTTGGTCAACGTCATAAATGTATTCGTTTCTTCTAAAAATAAATCTGTCGAGCATAGACAATATGTCCATGCTCAACAACTAACGATTCAGAAACTACTGTACCTTGACCGCGAGGATCGCTTCGGGTGTCAGGTCAACGCCGCAAGCGGGAACCTTGATCGCAGTGAAGAAATCATCTGGCAACTTGTCGAAGTAGTCCACGCCTTCCTTGATCGTCTCGGTGGTCGTAATCGGAAGCGGCATAGCGATCACGCGGGGTAGCGTCTTGCCTTGCAACAGTTCGAGCGCAACCCGCATCGACACGGCAACCATACCCGGCGTCTGCGCGACAGAGATACCAACCAAGCCCTGATCTTTCATCGTCGCCAGCGCCTTGCGGAAGCCGTTCTCACCTTCGCCAGCCATCGGTACGAGAGGAACTTTTGCAGCCTTGAATGCCTGTAGCACGCCGGGTGTACCACCCTGTACCCAGACGCCATCGATCTTCGGCTTGGTGGCGAGGAAGTCAGCCATAACAGTCTGCGCCTTGCCGCTATCCCATGAACCATCAAGTTCAGCGAGAATCTTGATGTCAGGACTCTTGGCAAAGGCTTCTTTCGCGCCCTTGTTGCGGTCAGCGTCAACACTCGTTCCAGCGACGCCGTTCACCATGACGACATTTCCCTTACCGCCCATGCGCTTCACGAGGTCTTCACCCATGACGCGCCCAAATTCAACCTGATCTTCATTGACCAGTACAGCCTCCGGCGCAGTCACAATGTTGTCGAAGGAAACGACAATCACCCCGGCAGCAGCAGCACGCTTGATCACGGCGTTGAACGCTTCCGGTGTCGCGGCATTGAGGATGATCGCATCCACACCCTGCGCGATCATGTTGTCCATCTGGGCGATCTGCGCTTCCACATCCTGCCCGGAGCTAACAACGGTCAATTCCTTGATCATTGCCTTGACTTCGGGGGTGTCGGCATAGGCTTTCGCCATCTGGATCATCTGGGTACGCCAGGCGTTACCGATGAACGAGTTACTGATACCAATCTTGTACGGGCCAGTTTTGGCTTTGTAGGTTACGGTCTTGTCGTTGTTCGTCGCAGGGCGGAAACACGCAGCAGCATCAAACCCGCCAGCGGCGGATTTGGTAGCCACTTCGGTAGCTGCCATAGAGTTCCGATTGGCAGACGAGGGCATGGCGATGAGCGAAAGCAAAGCCAATGCAAATAAGGTAATGGCAAAAGTTTTCTTCATTTTTGTTCTCCAAAAAAACAGATAAGCCCTTGCAAGGGATTTATGCCATCTTAAAACATATTGGAGGACTTGTTGTGCCACGAGACTGCCATTACCCCGGCAAAAACCCGGCAACTCGAATATGATTACAGGAGAGGATGAATCGGGAGGTTAGAAGTCGCAACGTTCCAGCGCGTCGGCGCTCAAACGTTGCGAGAGAATTATTTTGCCATCAGGTAGCCGCCACCCAGCAGAAACAAAAGTGCCAAAATGCGCGTTCCGTCAATGGGGCGTGATGTAACATCCAGCAAGCCAAAATGATCGATCACCATCCCGGCAGCCATTTGTCCAACGACGATCAGCGCAATAGCGGCGGATGCTCCGATGCGTGGAATCGTATAATTGATCGTCAAAAATAGAATGATGCCGAATAACCCGATCCCGAACATCCACCAGGGTACGGAGCGTATCTCCTGTATATTTTCACCACGCTGCATCAACAATACAATTGCCGAAAATGCAGCGCCGCTCAGGTGGGCGACAAAACTGCTGGATGCAGCGCCGATCCGTTTGCCGATAGCGTTACCAATCGGGGATTGAATACCTACTGCAATTCCGCCAAGAATCCCAATCAACATCGTGAGTAATTGCTGAATCATAATCTCTGCATCTCTTTTTGGATAAATTTGTCTGAATGCTTTCCGAACGTTGCCAACTTCGCTAGAATACACTTGGTCGGCAATGAATCATCAGAGGACAAAAGGCACTACTTATGATCCCAATCGATCTTTTGGCACAGCGGGTTACCCCTCAATTAATTTTGGACGCGCTTAATCCGAAGACAAATATCTGGGCGTGGCTCTGTTATATTGTGGTTGTGATGAATCTGGCTGCGCTATTTTTGCAGAAGCACGGTACGATGCAGCTAACAATTTTCATTGCAATCAGCACGCTGGCAGCATTGATCAACATTTTGGGTCAATCCAATGTCCTGAGAGATACCGGTTCCGGTATCATGAACGACATCCTCCAAGCAGACCAAATTCGCTTCGGAAACTGGATTGTGAGTGCATTTATGTTCGTTTTCCCGCTTGTGTTTGCGGGGATGACAAAAACAGGACGATCCCGCCTGCCTGCACTTTTGTCGGCAATCGCGGCGGGAATATTTGTTTTTGGACGTTGGGTGGTGATTATCTTCCCGAAGGGTGTGTCCTGAGCGGAACATCCCTCACATATTGTGACGCCCTTGCAGCGCCCGTGTGAGAGTGATCGAGTCCACATATTCGAGATCGCCCCCGGTAGGCAGTCCACGCGCCAACCGGGTGACGCGAACCGCTGGATAATCGACCAGAGTGCGCTGGATATATACCGCTGTCGCATCGCCGGGGATACTCGGATTGGTAGCGAGAATCACTTCTTCGACTCCGCCACCTTCAATCCGCGAAACGAGTTCCCTGATTTTGAGTTGTTCCGGTCCGATTCCATCCATTGGCGAGATTGCCCCATGCAAAACATGATAGCGCCCTTTGAAAATCCCGGTGCGTTCGATTGCCAGCGCGTCTAGCGGCTCTTCTACCGTAACAATCAAATGACCATCACGGTTCGGGTCGGCACATACCGGGCATGGCGTGGTTTCCGTGATATTGAAGCAGATCGGGCAAAGCCGCGTCTTGCGCTTCAACTCATGGATAGCATCCGAAAGGTTATCACTCACATCGTCCCCGGCACGCAGCAGAAAATACGTCAGGCGTGAGGCTGTTTTTGGGCCAATACCGGGCAACCGTGCGAAGGACTCGATAAGCCTTGTGACGGAATCAGGAACAGTTTTACTCATGGTGAGTCAGCGGATCAACCGCCCAACAATCCGGGAGGAAGCATACTGCTCAGACCACCTGTGATCGATTCCATACGTTCAGCGGCGCGTTCCTGACTCTTTTCAATCGCTTCATTTACTGCGATGGCGATCAGGTCTTGCAGGTCGGTTGTCCACTCTTCATCTTCCAAATCCAGTTTGGATTTATCAATGATGATTTCCTGCAAACGCTGATGGCAGGTCATGACGACCTTGACGATGCCGCCACCTGCTTCGGTATTCACCGTTTCCTGTGAGAGCGCTTCCTGCGCCTTTTCCATGTCTTCCTGCATCTTCTGGATTTGCTTCATCATGCCAGCGTTGCCGCCGCCACCACCAAATCCACCACCGCCACCGAGACCGGGGCTGCCGCCACCAAATCCACCACCACTACCCAGTCCACCACGACGTTTTGGCATTGTAAGATAACTCCTTGAATTTATGCTTTTTTCTGGCGCGGCCTGGTGCTTACCTTGCCGCCCAATTCCTGCTGAAGCGATTGAATATGCTCCGGCAGGTCTGGCTGGTCATTCCCATTTGCCTTTGCACTGGAAACAACCTTGAAGTTCAAATTCGCTTTGGTGAAATTCCAGATCACCTTGCGGAGCGCTTTTTGATCGCGTTCGCTCCAATTATTGCGTAAGACCGGATTTCCCTCGTTACCCTCGCGCGGGCTGAGAGTCAGCAAATTGCCGTTGAGAGAACGCACGTCCATCAATTCCAGACGGTTGACCAATGGCAGAAATTCATCCCGGCTGCGGATGGTGTCGATCACCTGTCCCCAGATTTTGCGAATTTCCGCGAGTGTCGTCTCGCTGCCCTCTTCCTCAATCTCTTCAGCTTCTGGTTCTGGCTCCGGTTCGGGTTGCTGTTTGAGTTTGCTTTTGACCGGGGCAGGGCGTGCGGCAACAGATGCAGTTTCCTCTACAGCCGGGCGCGTACTCTCGATTAATGCCAGTTCCAGCGGGAGTTGCGGTTGCCAGCTTGCGCGTAAATCCGCGACGGCCTGGTTCCACAACCGCACCGCCTTGATGAGTGTTCCGCGCTGGATACGGGCAGCTTGTGCTGTCAGAATTGCGCGTTGGTCTTCTGAACCTTCGACCAATTCCGCGCCGCCTGTTTGCGCGACTAACACCGCGCGCAGATGTTCGATCATCTGCCCGCCAAGCTGACGCGGGTCTGCCCCTTCGTCAATCGCCTGATTCAATAATTCCAGCCCGTGTCCGGCATCGTTATCACAAATGGCATCGACAATATGTGCAATCGCGCGATGGTTGGTTGTACCGAGGACAGCCTCCGCCATTTCCAGCGTGACCGCCTGATTCGGATCAACGACAATCTGGTCGAGCAGGCTGATCGAATCGCGCACACTGCCTGTTCCCTGTCGCGCGACCAGTTCCAGCGCGGCACGTTCTATCTGTAAACCTTCCAGTTGAGCGATGGCTTGCAGACGATCTGCGACCTCGCTGGTAGAGACACGCCGAAATTCAAATTTCAAACAGCGGGATTTGATCGTTGCCGGGACTTTATCCAGTTCCGTCGTGGCAAGAATAAACAGCGCGTGTTCCGGCGGCTCTTCCAGCGTTTTGAGCAGCGCATCGAACGCTGCGCCGGAAAAGCGGTGTACTTCGTCGATGACGTACACCTTATAGCGCCCTTCGTTCGGCGCAAATCCAATCTTGTCGCGCAGTTCGCGCACATCGTCCACGCCGTTGTTGCTGGCAGCATCGATCTCAATCAGATCGAGAAAGCGCCCTTCGTTGACTGCAATGCAGGCTTCGCATTGATCACAAGGGCGCAGATTGGGATCAGCGTAGGTACAATTGACCGCCTTCGCCAGTAATCGGGCTGTGGTCGTCTTGCCCGTTCCGCGCGGCCCACTGAACAAATAGGCATGGCGCAGCCGATTCTGTACCAGCGCACTCCGTATGGTTTCGGTAATGTGCGCCTGACCAATCATATCCGCAAAAACATGCGGGCGATATTTTAGATAGAGGGCTTGTCCTGCCAACGTGAGTTTTCCGACTCTTGCAGATACGTTCTATTATAACATGGCAGGACAGTCTGCGAAATAGGATTCGCTTGCGCCCAACGCGCTATTAACCCTGTCCGGGAGTTAGAAAACTCTTATCTGGTTTCCATTCGTCGTGCAAAACGCCCATCACAACCAGATCATCATAATCGCCATTGTGCCAGATGTGCTTGCGCAGGCGTCCTTCTTCGACAAACCCACAGGCGCGATAGGATTTCTGCGCACGTTCATTTCTGCCGTTGACGTGCAAAAATACCTTGCGGACGTTATTCAGGCGGAAGCCATAATCGAGCAGCAGGGTGATCGCCTCGCGCCCATAATGCTTGCTCCAATAATTCGGATCGCCAATCGTGATACCAAGTTCGCAGGTACGCGATACATGATTGAAGTTGAACAGGCCACAATGCCCGATAAACATATCATCGGCTTCGATGGCGAAGCGTGTACCGTCACGCCCGCCGCGCCCAACATCCGCGCCGAACTCCGAGAGCAGACGGTCAATGGATTGCGGGAATGGTGGATCACCACCTCCGGCGAGTTCAACTTCCACCGAGTTATTAAACTCGTACATGCGCGGCAAATCGCTTTGAGTCATAGCGCGCAAAATCACGCGCGGGCCATATAGCATTTTTTGATTTCCTGAAATTGGTTCCCTGTATTCTATCACGTCAATTTTGCAGAACATAAATTCCAAACTATACTTTTCAATAAAAGGAAGGTTATCATCACTACCCTTACCCTTACAGAATTGAACCGGGCAACCCTTGCCCGCCAAATGCTCCTCGCCCGTGAATCCGTCTCCGTTCCCGCAACAATCGAACGCCTCGGTGGGATGCAAGCACAACTCGCTTCCGCGCCTTATGTCGGGTTGTGGACACGGCTAAAGGATTTTCAACGGAGCGATCTGGCAACCCTGATCGAAAATCATACGGTGGTTAAGGCGACGATGATGCGCGCAACGCTGCACCTCGTCACGGCAGCGGACTATTTGCGTTTTCGTACCACAATCCAGCCTGCACTCACCGAAGGTGCGAATGCAGTTCTGAAAGATCGGAATGCCGACTTTGAACCCGCAGAGATCATTGAAGCAGCGCGCGCCTATATCTCTGAAAAACCGCGCAGTTTTGCTGACATCAGCGCGATGCTGGCAGAACTCAAGCCGGAATGTGACATTGGAGCATTGCGCTACACTGTGCGGACAAATTTGCCGATGGTGCAGGTTCCAATCAACAAAGGCTGGAGCTATCCCGGCAACCCTGAATTTACATTGGCAGATTCGTGGATCGGGCAGTCGATTTCAACTGAAGAACGTTTAGAGGAATTAATCCGGCGCTATCTGGCGGCATTCGGCCCTGCCTCGATCAAGGATATGGAAACATGGTCAGGGTTGCCGAACCTGAAAGAAGCCTTTGATATGCTGAAACCGCAATTCGTCATTTACATGGACGGGAAGCGCGAATTGTTCGACCTGCCAGATATGCCGATCCCACCTGCGGATACATCTGTACCGGAGCGCTTCCTGCCAGAATTTGACAATATTCTCCTCTCGCACCAGAAACGTATCCGCATCCTTGCCGATGAATACCGCAAGCAGGTGTATTTGCCGGGGTTGCGTGTCGCTGCGACAATCCTGGTAGATGGATTTGTGCGTGGCGCATGGAAGACCGAGACAAAGAAGGGGGTAACTACTATGACAATTACACCCTTTGCGCCGCTTACAAAACAAAATGTCGCGGCGCTGACCGAAGAAGGCGAAAAACTGGTGCGTTTTATGGAGCCAGATGCCAAAACATATAGCGTCCAATTCGCAGACGCGGGGTAAAAATTACGCCACAGGGCGCGTATAATAAGCAGAATGTAACTCTGAGGTCTGAACGTGAGACAATTTCGAGCCGATTTCCCGATCCTCGATCAGGAAGTCAACGGCAAACGCCTCGTCTATCTGGATAATGCGGCAACTTCGCAGAAGCCCCTGCCCGTGATCGAGGCGATGAATAACTATTATCGTGAATTTAACGCGAACGTGCATCGCGGTATCCATACATTGAGCGAACGCGCTACCAGTGCCTACGAAGAAGCACGGCGCAAAATTGCGGCGTTTATCAATGCACCGGACACGCGCGAAGTCATTTATACGCGCAATACATCCGAGTCGATCAATCTGGTGGCTCATGCCTGGGGACGCAAGTTCCTCAAGGCAGGCGATGCAGTATTGATCACGGAAATGGAGCATCATAGCAATATCGTCCCCTGGCATTTGTTGCAGCGTCAGATCGGGATTGAACTACGCTATATCCCGGTGACAGAGCAGGGTTTACTCGACCTGACTGATCTGGATCGCCTGTTGAATGGAACAAAGCTGGTTTCGTTCATGCACGTCTCGAATGTTCTGGGGACGATCAACCCGGTGCAGCAAATCACCAAAGCGGCGCACGATCACGGGGCGCTGGTGCTGCTCGATGCGGCGCAGTCCGTCCCGAACATGCCTGTCGATGTGCAGGCGTTGGGCGTGGATTTCCTCGCGTTCAGCGGACACAAAACCTGTGCGCCAACCGGGATCGGCGCCCTTTGGGGACGAACTGAATTGCTCGACGCGATGGACCCGTTCCTCGGCGGCGGCGATATGATCTCCGAAGTGTTCTTTGATCACTTCACGACTGCCGAACTGCCGCATAAGTTTGAGGCAGGGACACCGAGCATTGCCGAAGCGATTGGACTTGGTGTAGCTGTCGATTATCTCTCCGAAGTTGGCATGGAGCGTATCGAAACCTATGAGCGCGAACTGACCAATCTGGCGCTGCAAAAGCTGTCACAGGTAGAAGGCTTGCGTATTTTTGGACAAGCCGAACAGCGTGGCGGTGCGATTTCTTTCCTGATGGAAGGTATCCATCCGCATGATATTTCAACAGTGCTGGATGAACAAGGTGTCGCCATCCGCGCGGGCAACCACTGTGCGCAACCCCTGATGCGTAAATTCGGCATTCCGATGACCGCACGCGCCAGCCTCTATTTTTATAACGTCCCGGAAGAAATCGACGCGCTGGTATCGGCGCTTCACACCGCCAGAAAGGTATTCGGCTATGTCGCTTGATTCACTCTATCAGGAAACGATCCTCGATCAC
The DNA here is from genome assembly GCA_964432445.1 of uncultured Anaerolineaceae bacterium. Lineage (GTDB taxonomy): Bacteria > Chloroflexota > Anaerolineae > Aggregatilineales > UBA2796 > JBBRMW01. The sequence goes on along the minus strand of CAYSOC010000054.1, from coordinate 17,448 downwards.
GCTCACAGCCCCCGCAATCAGGGAACATTAGATGGACCAAAGGTCGCCATTCATCAGGAAAATCCATCGTGTGGCGATCAGATCGATTTGCAGGTATTGGTGGATGATGGGCGCGTGAAGGCGCTACGCTTTACCGGGCGCGGTTGCGCGATCAGTCAAGCGTCGGCCTCCCTGATGACGCTGGCAGTCGAAGGCAAAACGCTCGAAGATGCGCACCGCATCATCGGTGAATTCCGGGACATGATCGTTGAAGGGGAGTTAAACGACGAACTCGGCGATCTGGAAGCGCTCTCTGGCGTGCGTAAATTCCCGGTTCGCGTCAAATGCGCGATGTTGGCCTGGAACGCGCTGGAAAAACTGATCAGCCAAAATTAGGGTTACTGACCCCACCCTAAATCCCTCCCCGCCAACGAGGATGGACTTCCAGACCGTCGTGCATTGCTCCCTTTCCCTGCCTGTGGGGAAAGGGCGGGGGATAGGGGTAAATCTATTTGTAAAATTGTTTAGGAGAGGTCAAATGACCAACCGAGTACCACGCCCGGATTTTCAGATAACAGATGAAAATGTCATTCGAGCGCTCTACGTAGACCTGCTCGAAAGCTGGAATAAGCGCAATGCCTACGATTTCGCCGCATTGTTCGAGGAAAAGGCGCACGTTGTCGGCTTCGATGGCACTCCGATGAACGGACGTGCAGAGATTGGTACCACCCTGCACGACATTTTCGCTGATCACCAAACCGGGAAATATGTCGGCAAAATCCGTGAGGTTCGGTTTTTATCTCCTGAAACAGCCATCCTTCGAGCCGTTTGTGGCATCATACCGCACGGGTCAATCGACATTAACCCGGCTCTGAACAGTATTCAGACCCTTATTGCCAGCAAACATAATGGGCAGTGGTGGATCGCGTTATTCCAGAATACTCCGGCACAGTTTCACGGCAGACCAGAGCATTCCGAAGCCTTGACACAGGAACTGCGCGAACTGCTATAGTCCGTTTCCTTTCCTGCGAAAATTTGCCTCTTTTGATTAATGACTTGCCAAAAGAGGCTTCTCTCACACAGTTTCACCAAACTATATGCCGCTCACTGGCTGCCCTGTTTCCGGCGCTTTGCGTGGCAACCCGACCAATAGTGCAATCGGGCCAAGCAAACACAGCCAGAGCGCAATCCCAAGCCCGAATTGCTCTGCTGCTGCCCCGATAATCAAAGGAATGAAACTGCCAACAAAGCCGGTAACGCTGCCAACCGTCATCACCGATCCACTCTGACCGGGCATCGCGGTGTACAGTTGGCCTTGCAAGATGGAAAACCAACCAGCATTGAAAAAACCCAGCAATGCTAGAATGACCATTTTCGGAATCAGTCCCGGTACGAGCAGAAACGCGGGGAACAGCATTAGCTCAATCGCAGCGCTCACTCGGAGATAATCCAGACCGCGTACCCGTTCCAGCAGCGGAATCAGCAGAAAATCGCCAATCAACCCGATTCCTGTCCAGACCGCAACTGCCGCCGCCGCCTCTTCGGGGGAGACAAAAACCACATCGACGAAATAGAGCGCAAGGAAACCATGCAGCGTATCCATCATCAGGTCGGAAAATTCGAGCAAGACGAGCCAGCGAAGCACCGATCCACGACGCAACGCCCGCAACGCTCCCCATAGCCCTGTGAAGAAATTGATTTCCTCTCTTGCTTCGGGATCAGTTTGCTCTACCGCGTTCTGAATGTTAAAACGTGTCAGTATCAGACCAACCGCTACTGTCAGTACAAATCCAAGTAACAGCGGACTACGCCAACTCAGCCCAAGTGCCAGCGCTCCACTCAGCGTAAATGCACCGATAACGACACCCGCTGAACCCGCGAACGTCCAGCGCGCCATGTTTTGCTCATGACGTTGCGGTTCACCATCCATCAGGGCAGCCTGACTCAGGTTGACCAATGCGCCACTGGATGGATAGAACAGGACTGTTGCAAACATCAGAGGCCAGAAGCTATGTGCCAGCGCGGTTAACAATACTGCTGTACCGAAGCCAACAGCGCCGAGCAGAATCAGGATACGCCGTCGCCAGACATCACCCAGAATGCCAATCACGGGTTCAAGAAAACTTGCAATCCAGGCAGGTACAGTCTGGAGCAATCCGATCTGGGCATAAGTCAACGCAAGTTCGGTACGTATCTGAGGCCATGCCGCCTCGTTGATGCCATATATAAATTCATCCAGAAACTCAACGAGCAACAGGATCGTGACAAGACCGAGGGTGCGACGCAGGCGCAATCGTTGGCGGTTCATATTATTTCCTTTGTTGAAAATCGGGAACGAGAAAGACCGGGGAAACACAAAACGACCATGAACAAGTGTCCATAGTCTGAGCGAAACAGAGAAGTATTCAGTTAGCCGGGTTAGGTTTTAGCAGCTACCCCGGCAGCGCGGTGGGTAATTTGATAACATAGTGAGCATTATATTACAGATTCGTGGAATTTTGATGATGACAAAATTTATCGTCGTAATGGGTGTTTCCGGGTCGGGCAAGACAAGCGTCGGCGAAGCTCTGGCGGCACGGCTCGGCTGGCAATTTTACGATGCAGATAACTTCCATCCCGAAGAAAATGTTGCAAAGATGGCGCAGGGAACGCCACTCAACGATGATGATCGTGCGCCCTGGCTGAAACGCCTACACGATTTGATTCACGACCATCTGACGCAGGGCAAGCCGGGAATATTGGCGTGTTCGGCGCTCAAGCGGCGCTATCGGGATGTGCTGCGTGCGGATAATGCTGGCCTCGCATTTTTCTATCTGCATAGCGAATTTGAACCATTGCGTGAGCGGATGGAATCTCGCGTCGGGCATTATATGAAAGCGGGAATGCTGCAAAGCCAGTTCGATGCGCTGGAAGAGCCGGGAACTGATGAGGCGGTTCGGCTGGATGGAAGCAAACCAATCGAAAATCTGACCGAGGAGATTCTTAGGGAAATACAACGCTCCTGAACAGCGAAAAATTTTACGGAGTGCAATCATTCCGGTAAAACAAATTTTACAAAGATCAGCGACCATGAGAGAAATTCAGAAGTAAAAGGATGACTCAACATGAGCCGCTATCGTATCAAAGCCTTTTCCGCGATCTGTGCAGCGTTGCTGGCTTGCGTGATCGCGCTCGGAAGTGTCGCGCCCGCTGCCGCGCAAACTGCCACGCCGACGCCACCTGTGTCGAGCGTGCCAAACGAACGCCGCCAACAGGGGGCATTCGTATTGATCGTCGCCAAAGGGCTGATTGATGCTACTGTCAGCGAAACAGGGATTACCGAACGAGATTTGCTGAAAGAACTCTACGCCGGAAAATCGCTGAATGAGATTATCACCGCGAAAAACGGGAAGGCTGAAAACGTAAAAACTGCCGCAACCAAACAAATCACCGAGACCCTGAATCAACTGGTCAAGGATGGCAAGACAACCCAAACACAGGTTGACCTGGCGCTGAAAAACCTGAGTTCCATGCTGGATCGCGCTATGGATGGCGAGTTCAACGGGGTATTCCGCGAACGCATTCAGGACACAGGAAGAACAGCCATTGAGCGGATTCTGCGGCAGCTTGGCGGTGCAAATGCGCTCTTTGAAGAAACCGCTAAGGCAACCGGGTTATCCCAACGCGACCTTCTGACGCAGATTCGTGCCGGGAAAACACTGGCGCAGATCGCCAAAGATAAAAATGTTGATCCCAAAACGATCATTGACGCCGCCGTCAAGCAAACTTCGCAGCGGCTTAATCTGGCAGTCAAAGCAGGACGGATCAAGCAGGAAGACGCCGACAAAGCGATTACAGCGCTCCCCGCCGAGTACGAAAAGATCATGAACAGCGCCAACCCGCTCAACCCGGCTGCCATTGGGCGCAATCCGGGGGCTAGACCGAGCGCGACGCCGGACGCACCTGCCACGCCCAGTCTATAGTTTGAGAATTACCCTGCCCAGATAGAGCAGGGTTAATTTCGCTCTACCGGGAAGCCGCGCTGTATCCATCCATTCGTACCGCCGACCACGTTATAGACCATCTCAAACCCCTTTTTGCCAAGCAATGTTGCGGCTGACTGGCTACGCCCACCCGACGCGCAAATCAAAACGATAGGCTGCTTCGGGTCGAATTCATCAACATGGCGGGCAAACTCGCCAAGCGAGATCAAGCGCGCGCCGGGGACGTGTCCCTGCATATATTCCCACGTTTCGCGTACATCGATCACCAAAGGGCTGTCCTTTTCTTCCAGCATATCATGAAGCTGTAGTGCATTTATATCGTGAATATCTCCGCTGACGGTAGGTAACCGCATTGCCTCCCATGTTTGGAGGCTGTCGGCAAGATAGCCAATTACATTGTCATAGCCAACCCGCGCAAGGCTATATACAACGCGGCGATAATCACTTACATCTGAAAGCATCAGCACAATCGAAGCATCTGGCGGCAACACAAAACCAGCGCGGTTGCTGATCTGGTTATCGCCGTCCATATGTATCGAACCGGGGATATGCTTTGCCTTGTAGTCGGCTTTGGAACGCAAGTCGAGCAGGCTTGCCCCACGTTGCAATTCGGCTACAGTTTGCTGCACAGTCAGGCTATGCGGAACGACTTCGCCTAGAATGCGCGCTCCTTTGCGGTTGATCGCTTTGATCCGTTTATGGTTGCCGGGTTGTTCCGGGAGGTCGCTGGTTGCGAACGCGATATATTGCTGGCGATCTGCAATTTGTAATGCGGGATTATGATGGCGTTCATAGCCAAGCGTACTGGTTAATACTGATCCAATGGATTTACCGCAAAGTGACCCCGCGCCATGTCCGGGATAAATCATCACACCATCTGCCATAGGCAGGTATTCCTTTTGCAGCGAGTTGTGCATTTGTCCCGCTAGATCACGCGCTGCATCCAGCCCGACCAGATCAGGGCGTCCAGCGTCCCCGACAAAGAGTGTGTCACCCGTGAGCGCCATCCATGCCTCATTCGAGCGGGTCTTATCAACTACCAGCAATGTGATACTTTCCGGCGTATGCCCCGGCGTGAACCGCACTTGTAATTCAACATTACCTAGCGTAAGTGTATCGCCACCATTCAACGGGTGATGTTTGAATTCCGCATTAGCAGCCTCGTGAATATAAATTTCGGCTCCGGTACGCGCCGCCAGTTCGGTATTGCCGGAAACGTGATCGGCGTGCAGGTGCGTTTCGATAATATGCGTGATTTTCATCCCGCGTGCAGAGGCGGTATCGAGATATTTCTGAATATCCCGATCCGGGTCAATCACTGCCGCGATGCCTTTTGCCTCACAGCCAACCAGATAGGAGATACAACCGAGGCCATCAATAAAGTATTGTTGCAGATACATGGAACACCGTCTCTCACCCAGTGCATTTTTCGCACACTGTTTTCTCGTTGTTTATAGCAGGATTACGTCTAAAATCAGGGCAGTGAGGGCTGTAATTCCCCGAAAAACGTCTCCGCCATAGACCTATAACCCCAAAAATCACGCGCGATACGTCTTTATTGTATAGGATATAGATTAGGAAATTCCGACAAATGAGGAATGCTGGCGTTGCTCTATGCAGTAATCGCCAGCAAGAAGACGCATATATCTCAGCGTGTCAGGAGGATAATTCCGGTTACTGCCAGAAGCACCAGAATCAGCTTTTCAAAAGTTGCCATATTCAATTTCTTGTCCAGCAAGACGCCCGTCCAAACCCCAAACGGCACAAAGGGCAGCGCCCACGCAACCATCAGGACCCGTTCCGGGGTGAGCAGACCAGTAGACCAATAACCCGGCAATTTGATCGCATTCAAAATCCCGAAATAGAGCGCCATTGTTCCGACAAAAACCGAAGGGGTTATGTTCCACAGCAACATATAGATGGTGAAGGGCGGGCCACCTGCGTTTGCCAGCGTCGAAGCGAATGCCGAACCGCCGCCAAAGAGCGTACTCTGCAACCAGCCAGCACCGCGCTTTTCCCGATTTTTGTTGCGGCGCATGTCCCACAATTTATACAGACAGTAAAGCAGTGCAATCATGCCCAGACCATGCTGTAGCAAAGAAGGTTGAATTGTACTCAGTACCAAGCTTCCAACGATAACCCCAACTATCGAACCGGGCAGGACAAGCCGCAGGATGCGCCAATCCCAGCCATTCCAATGCGCTCCAATGGCAAAAATATCGCCCGCGATCAGGATCGGGAGCGTCAACCCAACCGCAATCGGCGCGGGCAGGCTCATTGCCAGCAACGGGGTGACGAGAGAGCCAAGCGCCCCGCCTAATCCACCTTTTGCCAACCCGGAAATAAAACAACAGATCGGGAGAATAATATATATAAACGATAAGGCGTTCAGAGTTACCTACACTTTCGGTCTGGCGAGTTCAAATACTTTTCCGAGAGCGCCATATTCATCGCCGCCGAGCCGGGTCAGAGGATTCAGCAAACCAGTGTCCACAATCCCGTTTTCGCGCAACAACCCTTCGCGCAGATGAAAACACAGCACCTCTCCCAGACACATCGTGTAGCCAGTTCCTTCCACCGGAATAATTTGTGTACTGCGAACTTCCAACGCCACAGGCGCGATTGCCACTCGTGGCGGTCTGACAATATCCGAAGGAATGGACTTTACTGCCGCCATTTCAAATTCATTGACTTCATAAGCGTACTCGCCGGAAGATTGATTAACGGCCCCGACCAGACTTTCATCAGCGATGTTTATCACGTATTCGCGCGTTTCGCGGATATTACGCAGGGTGTCTTTGGTCAACCCTTTACGAGTGCCGATGCTGATCATCACCGTGACTGGATCGTGACCCACAATGTTGAAAAACGAAAACGGCGCAAGGTTAAGCGTTCCATCCACGCCGAGGCTGGAAACCCATGCAATCGGTCGTGGCGCAATGATGCTGATTGCCAGTCGGTAGGCATCGCGCGATGTAATATCGGCGGGATTAATCGTGATCACGATCTTGCCCCGGTGGTGGTTCCAAACCCATAAACATTTTAATCAGATTGATTTCGTCGTCGTTCACCGCGTGACCCATCATGGGATAAAGTTTCATCAACACTGTGCCACCGAGTTCCTTCATGGTGATGGCAGAGCTACGCACGCGATCCGCCGGGACATGAGGATCGACATTGCTACATCCCAAAAAGATCGCCGTACCTTCGAGCGTACCTTCAATGGGAGTGCGTTCCTCATCATCTGCGCCGATCAGCGCCCCGCTCAACGCAAAGATACCACCATAGCGCATCGGATGGCGTGCGGCATATTCAAGGGCAAGACACGCTCCTTGCGAAAACCCGATCACGAATACCAGGCGAGGCGGCACGCCCTCTTCATCACAATCCTTGATGACTTTATCCAGCGCATCCAGCCCGGAACTCAGCCAGGGTTCGTTTTTGCTGCTATGGATAAGAAAGCGCTCAGGATACCAGCTATTATTGGCAGCCTGTGGTGCATAGAATGCAATTTCCGGGTAAGAGAACGACTCTGAAAGTCGCATAATATCTTCGGCAGTCGCGCCCCGTCCATGTATCAGGACAAGCGCAATTTTGGCAACTCCGGGCGCAGCACCGCGCCGCAGGACAGGTTGCCCTTCATGATATTGACTCATCGAAAAATCCCTTTCAGCGTAATGATAAGATATTCGGGAAAATTTCTCAAAGACCGCGAATCATTGATAGAGGGGATAAGAGGTGAAATTTTCCCATGCCGCAGACAACAACACGGCATGGGACAGTTATTCAAATCTGACGCCGGAAACTATTCGCCCTGTGCCTGCGTGAAACCGTTCACACCATCGAAGGTACGGAGGTATTCCATCTTGTGGATAACAATCCCGGATTCGCTGATGCGGCGCAGCAGATCAAAAATCTGTGCATCGGTGACCGTGCCATCTGTCGCCATGAAACGACAACGCCACTGATCCGATGTGAATGTCCCGCTGTGAACATCGGGATAGACCTTCTGACCACGATTACTCAGGAGTTTCAGCTTGAGGCCGTTACCGTTCGACTTTTCAACCATCGGGCCAAATTCGTCGGGGTTACGTACCGTCGGATTATCTACGAAAACGTCAACGCCGATGACTTCCTTCTTTGAGGTGCGAACTTCGGTGGCTTTGGAAGTCGCCGTCTGGACAGCGCCCTTCTTATAGGCAACCGGCTTCAGCTTCTCCGGCACTTTGCCGAGATTGGCAACAACGGCGTCGGCAAATTCCTTCGTGCCGACTTTGACCTTGCTCACACCTTCCTGGAAGATGTCATAGGTGTGTGTGCCTTCTTCGAGCGTGCGCAGCCATGCGTTGTGGACACGTTCTGCGATTTCCGACTGTCCGATGTGAACCAGCATCATCACGCCGCCGAGGAACAAACCGGAAGGATTCGCCAGATTCTGGTTGGCACGACGCGGCGCGGAACCGTGAATTGCTTCAAACATGGCAATCCCGTCACCAATATTCGCAGAACCCGCCAGACCAACTGATCCGGCAATCTGCGCGGCAACATCGGAGAGAACATCACCATAGAGGTTCGGCAACACCAGCACATCGAAGGCTTCCGGAGTATCTGCCATTTTCGCTGCGCCAATGTCAACAATCCAATGTTCGTTGACAATATCGGGATATTCCGTTGCAACTTCATCGAAGACCTTGTGAAACAAGCCATCGGTCATCTTCATGATGTTGTCTTTGGTGAAGCAGGTCACCTTCTTACGGTTGTTGGCGCGTGCATATTCAAAAGCATAGCGCACAATCTTTTCTGTGCCGGGGCGGGAGATCAACTTGGCGGCGTGCATAACTTCATCGGTCATGCGATATTCGATACCCGCGTACAGGTCTTCTTCGTTCTCGCGGATGATCACCAAATCCATATTCGGGTGCTTGGTATCGACATAGGGCGCGTAGCTCACGCTCGGACGCACGTTGGCATAGAGGCCAAACATTTTGCGAGTGGTGACGTTCACACTCTTGAAACCGCTGCCCTGTGGGGTGGTCAACGGCGCTTTATAAAATACTTTGGTGCGACGAAGCGACTCAAATGCGCCTTCATCGACACCGCTCAGGTTGCCCGCCAGATAGACCTGTTCGCCAACCTTGACTTCTTCAATTTCCAGTTCTGCACCTGCCGACTGAATAATGTGCAGGCACGCACGCATGATTTCCGGGCCAATGCCATCGCCATAGGCCACCGTAATGGGGATTTTTGCCATAATAGAGAGGTTCTTCCTGTAACGAAACTAATGAGAAACTGAGTCGTGCAGTTTGTGCGGAGTTTAACAAAGGAAGGTTCAAACCGCAATTGGCAGAGGCGGGCGCACGTTGGTGCGCCCGTCAAAGTTGGTTTAAAGCGCTTAGGCTTCGGCTGGCTCGAAGACGCCTTGATCGGCGGCCTTCGGGTCTTTCCTGAGTTCCATCAGGCGGCGCAGATCGATCAGTTGATCCCGCAACGCGGCAGCCTTCTCGAACTCCAAATCCTTTGCAGCGGCCTTCATTTCCTTCTCGATTTCGCGCAACAGCTTATCGAGTTCCGGCATTGCCAGCGATTCCGGCGCTATAACCGAAGCAGCCTTGCCCTTCTCTGTCTTATCATCTGCAATCTGTGCCTTGACACGATCCGTCAGGTCACGCACCTGCTTGATGATTGTCGCGGGCTTGATGCCGTGCTTCTCGTTGTATTCCATCTGAATCCCGCGACGGCGGTTTGTCTCGTCAATCGCACGTTTCATCGAGTCGGTGATGGCGTCAGCATACATGACCACCTTGCCGTTGACATTACGTGCCGCACGTCCAATCGTCTGAATCAGTGCCGACTCGGAGCGCAGGAAGCCTTCCTTGTCCGCGTCCAGAATGGCGACGAGCGATACTTCCGGCAAGTCCAGCCCTTCGCGGAGCAGGTTGATTCCAACCACGCAATCATAAACCCCAAGCCGCAGATCGCGCAGGATTTCAATACGCTCCAGCGTGTTGATTTCCGAGTGCAGGTAGTGGACGCGAATGCCCATTTCCTGCAAATATTCGCTCAGGTCTTCTGCCATACGCTTGGTGAGCGTCGTCACGAGAGTACGTTCGCCAACCTTCACGCGCGCCTGTACTTCCTTCAACAGGTCATCTACCTGTCCCTTGATCGGGCGGATCGTCACTTCGGGATCGATCAACCCGGTTGGGCGGATGACCTGCTGTACAACTGCCTGCGAATGCTTGTTTTCATAGGTGGAAGGCGTTGCGCTGACGTATACCGCCTGTCCGACACGCCCCTCAAATTCCGGGAAACTGAGCGGGCGGTTATCCAGTGCGGAAGGCAACCGGAACCCATAATCCACCAGTGAAGTCTTGCGCGAACGATCCCCACCATACATTCCGCCGATCTGTGGAATAGTAATGTGACTTTCATCCACAACCAGCAGGAAATCCGAAGGGAAGTAATCGAGCAAGGTGTATGGTGCGCTCCCCGCCGGACGCCGATCCAGATGGCGTGAATAGTTCTCGATACCGGAACAATGACCAACCTCACGGATCATTTCGAGATCATACATGCAGCGCTGTTCGAGCCGTTGCGCTTCCAGCAGTTTGTTCTCGCCGCGCAGTTCTGCCAGACGCCATTCCAGTTCCTTTTCAATATCTGCAATGGCATCCTTGATCGTGTTATCTTCCGCCACATAATGCCGCGCCGGGAAGAGCTTGATTTCATCATGTTCATTGATGATCTCACCCGTGAGCGTATCAAATTCGCTGATACGTTCAATATCATCTCCAAACATAGCAATACGAAATGCCGTTTCCGAATAACCGGGCATGATTTCGAGCGTATCGCCACGCACGCGGAACGTCCCGCGTTTGAGTTCGGTATCGTTGCGGTCATAGTGAATCTGGACAAGGTGGCGCAGCATCGCATCGCGCCGCATCGCCTGATTCACTTTCAGACTGAGCGCAACATCGTTCCAGGAAGCTGGACTGCCCAGACCGTAGATACAGGAAACGGATGCCACAATCAGTACATCCCTGCGGCTCATCAGTGCGGCTGTCGCGGCCAGACGCAACCGATCAATTTCTTCGTTTATATCCGAATCTTTTTCGATATATAGATCGAGCCGGGGGACATAGGCTTCTGGTTGATAGTAGTCGTAGTAGCTTACAAAGTATTCAACAGCATTACGCGGGAAAAATTCCTTGAATTCGGCATATAGTTGTGCCGCAAGTGTCTTATTTGGAGCCATTACGAGCGTTGGGCGCTGCAATTCGGCAACCACCGAGGCCATTGTATAGGTCTTGCCCGACCCGGTTACGCCGAGGAGTGTTTGGTGTTTCAGGCCTTTTTGAAGACCATCACAAAGAGCCGCAATTGCCTGGGGTTGGTCGCCTGTCGGACGAAATTCTGAGACTAGCTCGAACTGAGGCATATGTCCGCTTCCTTTCGTAGAACCTGTAAATTATACCAGAAATTTTGTTCCGTAACAAGCGTGACTGACCGCATTTTTAGCGGGTGTACCATGCTTTACATTCTTCCTGAATTCGACTATAATACTGGTAATCGGGGGTGAAAGGATTCGACTGGGAAGGCTGACCGTTTGTTGCAAGCCGAGGAGCCTGATCCGCGTTAAAAGAGGGCAAAACTTTAAGTGCCAACCGCACTCAAAAACTCGCTCTCGCTGCGTAAGTAGCGGAAGCTGGGTGTGATCCTTGCGAGGGTCACCGTCTGTACGACTGCCGATCCGGTGGCGGGCGTTTACAGGCGTAACTAATACCGGATTGCTGCACGCCGACCACCGCTATAGCGTGCTTAAGATCAGCGGTTAGCAGAGGCGATGTCCCGGCTGCCTGGGGTTGCCCGAAGCGAAACTAAATAAGGTAGATACGCTTGTAGACGCATTCGCTCGATTTCTTAGGACCCGTTTTCAATAACGGCACCTCCACCTGATATAAACCGCCGCAAAGTATCCCTTTACGGCGGTTTTGTTTTGGATGCTGTGTTATAGTTGGCGCGGATCATTTTTTACTGCAAAGAGTGCAAAATGCTGCGTTATCGTAACCTGCTGTTGCTGTTGATCTTTTGCCTTGCCGCCTGCGATACCAAACCGCCTGTAATTGGTTCATCTGTGCCTGTGACGGTATGGAAAGATACTGTTGGGGCAATCACCGCGATGGATTTGCACCCCGATGGGCGTTTGCTGGCGACGGGGACTTCTACTGGAGCAATACGGATATGGGATATCCAGACCGGACAAATTGCATCCAGCTATAACGCGCATACAGAGGTTACGACTCTGGCCTATAACCGTGAGGGGACATATCTGGCGACGGGTGGCACAGATAAAATTGTTCGCCTGTGGGATACCAAAGATAATCGATTTCTGGTTCAGAGTGAAACATATTCCGGCAACATAGCCGGACTTAGCTGGTTCAAGGACGGGACGCAGCGGCTTCTGGTCGGCTCCGATGATTTGTTCGTGCGTATGCTGGATATGAACGCAAAAGCCGTTTCGCTGAAGGAGTATAAGGCGCACAGCGCCCGTATCACCGGAGTATCCTATATTCCGAACACGCGCACCTTTGCCAGCGCAAGTGCCGATAAAAATCTGGTGATCTGGGATATACGCGCAGCCAGCGTTTTGAAGGTGATCACCGAATCTGGCCCAATCACGGCGATGCGATCCAGCCCGGACGGGAAAACACTGGCTGTCGGTCTATCTACCGGGTTGGTCAAGCTATATGGTTCAAATCCCTATGCCAAGCCACCTACACCGTTGGGGAATGTATTTGGCGGGTCTTCAGGTGTGCTGCAACTGGCGTGGAATCCCGATGGGTCACGCATCGCCGTGAGTTTTGCCGATAACACGGTGCGAATCTACGAGCCTTCCACAGGTCTTCAGGTGGGGATACTGGTTGGGCATACTTCCGCACCAATCAGCGTGATCTGGCTCGATAAGAACCGGGCGATCAGCGCTGATCGGGAAGGCTACATTCGCACCTGGGATGTGAGTTCGCTCAAGCCGCCAGCAGGCAAGCCAACAGCGACCCCCACCCCAAACAGCGGCTAGCGGAAATTGTAGCTAGGGTTGCCCAGCGCAAGATTAAGCCCGACGATGACCAGCACGATCACGATCATCAGCACCGTAAGGATCGCTATATTGGTGAAGTCGCTGCCATCCATCAGCGGCGAGTTATAGACAGGTGAATCTACATCGGCGGGGCGCGCATCCTGCTTTTCGGCAGAATTTAACGCGCCTTCAAGGTCTTCATAGCGAACACGGGCATCATAATAGATAAGCGTGTTCGCAATCTGACCAAATGGAACTACTATAAAAGCAAGCAGGCTTTGAACAATAATAGATAGCGTTGGTGCGTTCCGTGTCAGCCCGCCCAACCCCAGATTGACCACAAAACTGCCAGCCGTTACAAGCGCCAGAACGCCAAACAGCATCCAGAAACGGCGTTTCGCCAGATACCAGCTTCGACGCAAGCCCAACCCAAACCCGGTTCTCTCCAGCAGAAAGACGGGAATCACCAACGACCCTAACGTAATTGAAATAAAAAAAATCAATCCGATTCCCAGTCCACACAAAAACAGGGTGAAGGCCAGCGCGATGGTGATTGCAATCAAAATCAGGTTATAGAACAACAAGCCGCCAACAAGCGACCAAAACCGCTGAAAGACGCTTCGTATCGCTTCGCCCAGAGAGGCTGTTCGCCCGAAATAGCTTTCCGATGCAAACCAGGTGATCAGACTCATGACGACAATACTTTGAATCAGACCGAGTATCAGCGAGATGGAGGCAGTCGACCCTATCGCGGAAAAACTCTGCGTCATCATCTGCATGGCCTGTTCGCGCGTCATGCTGGACGGATTGGCGCTATAGGTATTCATTAGCTCAGAATTTTTCAGCATCGTTTCGGCAGCGGCGGCAGAAATCATAACGGTTGGAACAGTCACAAGCGCTACCGGGAGGATAAACCCGGAAAAATTCTGTCCATATAAACGTAGGGTCGCGCTGATTAATTCGGAGAATGTGAAAATGGGTAATTTTGTTTTGCGTTTTTCAAATGATGGCGCGTCCATAGGTTTTCCTTTTCGGTTGATAACCGATGTACCTCCCATGACGAGAGGTACATAACGAAAGTTTATTGCGGGGTGGCGGTCACTTTGGGCGTAATGACGGGTGTGTTTGCTTTATAGGTGGCATAGGAAATGTAGCCAGCGAATCCACGCAGTTCTGCCGTTTCCAGCAGTTTCGGGAAGCCCTCTGGCGAAATGTATAGGACAACGACCACCGGATCGCTCTCCTTGAGCGTCGCTGTGGAATCGCCGGGCGCGACCCATGCCACCAGCCCAACCTTCGGGAAAATGAGAGCAAGGGCGACTTCCGTCTGTGAGTAGTCAATACCCGTCACATAATCCGGGTTGCCATATTTGGTGATCAACTGTGCTGTCGTCACACCCGGCGCAAGTTTCACGAGGAGTGCATCGACGACACCCTTCTCGTTGGCAGTCAACTGACCGACAGCTTCGCCCGCTTTGGTGTTGAAGGTTGCCAGCGGAGGACGCCCGCTTGTTTCCTGTTTTTGTACATTGCTGAATAACGCATTGTTTTTGAGCATGGTTTCAGCATCGGAGAAAGTCGTTTCGCCGACTTTAATGCCCTGAAAGCATGGCGGCGCACAGGGTGTCCCACTGATGAGGCTGGTGTCCTGTAAATATTTGTCCGATTTGAGCGGTGGGGGAGGGGTACACGCGGCGAGGCCAACGCTTGCCACGAGAAATAACACAAACATGGAGATCGCTTTTTTCATTACTGAAATCCCTGAATAGACATGGTGGGGCAGGGCGCATCCCTACCCCAATTCATGCCTATTATCCGCGCTTAACGGTTCAGGGTCAAGCGGTATTTACCGACAGTACCGCCGAGGTCTGCACCATAGCGCGTTGCTACAATGATATAGTTTCCATCGGCAGGGATGGCAAACGACTTGATCTGCGAATCTGGCGGCGAAACCGGGCCACCAATCGCGCTGGAGGAAGCCGTGTTATCGTCGTTATTTGCCAGTTGCGTCTTCCCATCAACATCCATCAGGAACAGGTACGGGTCAAGGACAGTGCCTGCGTTGCGCTTCATGGTGATGGTGATCTTGTCGCCCGCCAACCCTTTGAACGAGTAGAGTTGGAACGGAACTGCTGCCGTGATTTCGCCATCTTTCGGGATGCCAAATTCAATTGTGCCAGCGCTGGTGACTGCGGCTGTGATGTCCGTCGAGAACTTGTTATTGAAGAACCCGAACGGCCCAGCAGAGGCGTTACCATTTGCATCAACTGTAAACGTCGTCAGGTATGCTTCCCCATCGGCTGGCGAACCAGTCAACTGGTTGATGACTTCCTTGCCATTCACATTGACTTTCAACGTCAGGTTTGGCGCAAGTTCTTCCCCGCAAAGATTATCGCGGAAAATCTTGATCTCATAGGTTCCCGGCGTGATACGTGTGCTGGTAGGCCAGTAGGCATAGGTCACCGGCGTTGTCGTCGTATTCTGACACTTGAAGTTGCCCAGCGGGGTTACCAGACGCCCGCCAATATCAGTGGTGGTACGGTCAGAATAGAGCGATGCACCGCGTGGATCACGAATCAGAATACGCACATCCGAACGGCTATCCCAACTGAGCAGAACTTCGATATTGCCTCTGGGGAGTGTTCCTGAGCCACCTACTGTTGGAACGATTCCCGCACCAACAGTAGGTACGACTACAACAGCCGTACCTGCCGCTACTGTCGGAACGCCACCCGGCGCAACAATCTCGCCACCTGTCCCACGTGTCAATGCAAGGGTGTAATCACCTTCGGTACCACCATTCGCCAGACCAAAGCGGGTAGCAATGATCTTGTATGTTCCAGCGGCAACGTTGCGCTGTTCCAGACGGGAGTTGCGCGTCGATTGATTTTCATCATCATTATCCGCAACAATTACGTTCGTCGGGCCAAGTAAAACAAGATAGGGATCAAGGCTGCCGCCGTTGATAGCCCTCATTGTGACAGCAAACGAATCACCCTGCGCGAGTTCAATTGAATAAACGTCGGCGGCGTTGTTGCGATCTATGCGTCCGTTGACCTGCGTTCCGGTGAATGCTGTGGGCGCAGCGATCTTCGCGGAGAAATCATTCACGTCCAGTCCTGTGCTGGCGGTGTTTACGCCGCTTTTGCCCACAGTGATGCGATCTGCGGCATCGACAATGAAGCTGCCAACAAAGTTTTGACCATCACGCTCCAGAGTGCCATTGATCGGCCCGGAAGTTTTGCCATCGACAGTCAGAGAAATCGTGAAATTGTTCGGTGCGACAGCCTGCGCGCAACTCTTCACATAATAAACAATAACCTCATAGCTGCCCTGCGGAACGTTGCCCTTGCTCCAATCCACTTTTTCGGTGGGGTTGTTGGCTGTTGCCGTACCGCACGCGCCGTTGGTATTGCCACTGAATTTGCCACCAGATGAGGCCGAAGGTGAATTCAGGTTGATCGCGCCACCAATCGGATCACGCACTTCGAGGTTGAGATCATCACTGGTGGTCCAACTCAGCGAGATCGTCATGCCTTGCGCCAACTCGATGGTCTGGATCGGCACAGATGTTGGTACATTGCCGCCAGATGTGGCTGGCGCGGATGTTCCCGTCAGTGCCAGCGAGAAGTTCGATGAGGTGTTATTCTGCACACCCGTCGCACGGAACACCGTCACATAATAGGTTCCGCTTTCTGGCTTGAAATCCTTGATCGTCACATCCGGGCGTGTTACTTCCGCGATCTGCTGTAGTGGTGTTCCGATGGCATCCGTCAAGAGCAGCGCAAGGAAGATCGCGCGGGTGTTGCTCGTTGCGGTGATGGTGATCGTATCGCCTTTCACGGCATCGAAGCTGTAAGTCTGTGCGAAGGTACGGGCGTCTAGCGTCCCGGTCACTTTGTCGCCAATTTTCAGTTTGCGCGATCCGGTTTGCGCCAATGCCGCGCCACCTGTCGCCAACATGATAAGTACGACCAGCAGTAAAGCCATTCCCACAGAACGTCGTACCGTGCTGTGCATTTGCATTTTGTTCAACGTAAAAGCCTCCTGAATGCGCGTGCGGCGCGACTGCTGCCCCGGACGGCGCAAGATTGCTTGACAAAGTGTAGCGAAAAGCGCGCGTCCTCACCACTTGTTACGCCTACGTTTGCCTTACAGCCTCATAAAACAAATTTACATCGTTCTGAGTATTATCTTTGGTTTATCTATCAAAAGTGAGTATATTGAATGGAACCATTACGCCTGAGTCCCGTCGTATTTTGCGGCGAAAACCCTAACATTGTTCTGATTAATCCTGATACGAAAATCATCACAGCAGCGGCAAGTTATTGGCAGTCTACCTATTCACCCTATGGTTTATCAATGAACTGGTTCAAACAAATGGAAGAAAAAGGGATGATGCGCCATGAT
>CAYSOC010000053.1:0-36709 GCA_964432445.1 uncultured Anaerolineaceae bacterium | reverse complement strand
CTGCGGCTTTATTTAGCCCATCCCACTATCCGTCTTCCCTCAACTGCGTATCTCCTATAAATATCTGCCGCATTTTTCAGGCCTCTCAATATATTACCATTTGACAAACATATTCGATTGATGTATCTTTTCATCGGCACGGGGCAATGTGAACACCTCTCCCAAACACTTTCGACCCGTACCTCGACAAGAGGGATGGTTGTATCTCAACCATCGAGGGTACTGAAACATAATTGCTCTATTCAGCACGCGAAAGTAATGAATAATGACGACTGCCTTGCCCCGTGAATCCAAGCATGAAGAGCCGGTACATTCCAGCCCGCTACGTGACTATCTGCAACTGACCAAGCCGCGCATTTCGATCCTCCTGATTTTTACGACAGTGACGGCGATGGTCATTGCTGCGCAAGGGCAACCCCTTCCGATTGTGACCCTTTGCGCGACGATTCTGGGCGGTGTGCTGGCATCTGGTGGGGCAAGTGTTCTCAATCAATATTATGATCGGGAAATGGACGCGATCATGAGTCGCACCAAGTCGCGCCCGATTCCGTCTGGACGGATCAAACCGATCAATGCGCTCATTTTTGGCTTCGCGCTGCTGGCATGGTCGGCGCTCATTTTGGCGGTACTGGTCAACCCGTTAACCGCATTGCTGGCGATGGTTGGGGCAGCCTATTATGTCCTTGTATATACGATGCTGCTCAAGCGTAACACAGTGCTGAATATCCTGATCGGTGGTGGTGCAGGCGCGATGCCTGTGCTGGTGGGTTGGGCTGCCGTCACCGGGACGCTTTCAGTAGATGCCTTCCTGTTATTTGCGATCATCTTCTATTGGACGCCGCCGCATAGCTGGGCGCTGGCGCTCCTAGTCGATGCCGATTACGAACGTGCCAATGTCCCGATGATGCCTGTGGCACGCGGCGAAGAAGTGACGCGGACACAGATTTTGCTCTACTCGATTCAACTGGTTATCCTGACATTACTGCCGCTGCCATTCCGCACCCTGAGCGTGTTTTATTTCATTTGCGCGTTGCTGCTCGGCGCTGGCCTGCTCTATTCCAGCGTGCATCTGATTCAGGTGAAAACGAAGGTTGCCGCGCGTCAGACGTATAAATACACAACAATGTATTTAGCGATGCTGTTCCTGGCGATGATTGCCGACGTGCTTATTTTCCATCGCTAGATGCGTTGTCCCATGTAACGGAACGTTATGGCACTTAGACTAGATCAAATCGTATAATTCAGGGAAAGCAGATTCAGCGCCTGGAAAAGAGTTTGATATGGTCGATGTATTGGGAACCCGGTTGGGTCGCTACGATGTTCGGGAACGCATCGGACGTGGTGGCATGGCAACAGTCTACAAAGCATGGGACACCAATCTGGATCGCTGGGTGGCTGTGAAAGTCTTGCATGATCACCTGGCCGACGATCCTGAATTCAACGCCCGATTCGAGCGCGAGGCCAAACTCGTAGCGGCGTTGAATCATCCCAACATTGTCCAGATTTTCGATTTTGAACACATCGAGCGCGATGGACAGGCCATCTATTATATGGTCATGCCTTATATTACCGGGCAGTCGTTGCGCGCGCTGATGGAGCAGCGGCAGGCGGCAGGTGAAAATCTATCGATTGAAGAAGTCGAACAAGTCATGGATGCGGTTTGCGGTGCATTATCCTATGCTCATATACAAGGGATGATCCATCGGGATGTAACACCCGCCAATATTTTGTTCAACGAAGGCGGCGGCATCGTCCTCGCAGATTTTGGGCTGGCGAAACTCGCGGACAGTCGCAAACTCACGCAAACCGGGATGACAACCGGGACACCCATTTATATGTCACCGGAGCAGGGCACAGGCGATACGCTGGATAGCCGCAGCGATTTGTATTCGCTCGGTGTGATTCTCTATGAAATGCTGGCAGGACACCCGCCATTTGACGGAGATACAGCTTTTGCGCTGATCATGAAACACGTCAATGATCCAGTACCGCTGGAACGGCTCAAAGGGCTGGATATTAACATCCAGCGCGTGGTACAACGTGTGCTGGCGAAAGACCCAGCAGACCGCTACGCCAGCGCGGGCGACTTTCTGAAAGACTTCAAACAGGCTGTGGTTGGTTCGCTCTCGACGGCAGTACGTTCTGGTGTTGGAACAATCCTGATTCCGATGCCGAAGAAGGTCAAACGAAAGTCGAAAGATAAACGCCCTGCCTATTATGTACGATTGGCGCTTTTCACTCTTGGTACTTTAGTCGCTGGATTGGCTGTCTCTTTTATTTTGACTATTCCAGATATCAGAGGGTTTAGTCCTCAAAATGCGCAGGTTATGCCGGGGATTCTGCCAACGCTTGCGCGCCCGATGGGTAACAGCATGACCGAAGCCTCTGCCGAGTTTACCGATGATTTCAGTCAAACGCGCCTTCAGGAATGGCAACTAACGCCGGAAGACCCGCGCATCGAGCGCAAGATAGCCGATAACTTGCTGCGGATTCGCAACAGCGTTCCGTCTACCGCCATCACCACCATGATTAACCCGCGCTCAATGGATTATTCCCAGCCCATTGTGATCGAATCCAGCTTTACAATTTCCGATAAAAGCCAGACGCCTTCTGCTGCCGGGATCATTTTTCGTTATCAGAGCGACGATGCCTATTATGTGTTTGCCATCGACGGGATGCGCCGCTATAGCATCTGGATGCGCAAGAACGGCACATGGTACGAACTGCGCAAACTCGATAACGAACGCTGGACATTCAACGACGCAATAAAAGATATTGGACAGCAAAACACATTGAAAATCGTCGTCAATGGGGTGCAGTTAATTGGATATGTCAACGGCGCACAGGTGTTTGAGGTCAAGGAGACGCCCTTGCTGGAACATGGCGGCGTTGGGCTATACACCGCAACAACGAGTAACCCGAATGAAACTGCGCCCCTCGCCGCTGTAGATGTGTCGATATACAGCGTCAAATTCTATAAAGAAGGAACACGATGATTAGTCTGGAAGCCGAAGATCGTGCCTCGGATTCGCCGTATATAGAGACGGTCACATGGGGACGAACGCTGGCGGATGAAACGCTGATTCGCCCCGCCGAAATCAACTGGCACATGGTGTTTGTTCGAGAACACGGCAATCTACATTCGTTCGTTGTCGGCCCCTGGACGACCTCTGGCAATGTCAGGATCATGGAAGGCGCAGAGATTCTCTGGCTCAGATTCAAACTTGGAATCTTCATGCCACACCTGCCGACGACAAAATTCCTCAATATGGAAACTGCCCTGCCCGAAGCCACAGGCGAAAACTTCTGGTTGAAAGGTTCGGTGTGGCAACGACCAGATTTTGAAAATGCCGATACGTTCATCAACAGGCTGATGCGACAGGAAATTCTGGTTCACGATCCGCTGGTAGAGGCCGCACTACAGGATCGCCTGCGCGATGTTTCGCCGCGAACGCTTCGGCATCGCTTCGTGCAATCCACCGGGTTGACCCAGAAGCACATCCAGCAATATCACCGCGCACAACGCGCCGCTGCACTCCTGCGGCAAGGCGTTTCGATCCTCGATACGGTTTATGAAACTGGCTACTACGATCAACCGCACCTGACCAAATCGCTCAAACAATTTATCGGCTATACTCCCGCGCAAATCATCCAGCAAACAGAATAATTGCCCGTTTTATCTACTGTCCTGACATAATCCTGAAAAGCAGAGCAAAAATCCCTATTCCGTTATATACTGATGAAAAATGCGGTATTTTACGCGGCTTTGAGGCGTCTCATGCGAAAATCCAGAGTGCTGGCATCCGAATATGAACTCCCCCCGATTCAACAGTTGTCTAAAAAATCAGCGGATAACGCATCGGCAGAGGTGCAATCCGAAGCAGATTCCGATGTAGCCGAACCTGCCAGCAAGCCTGGTAACACCGCGCTTGGCTGGCAGCACCAGCACGGCAACGCAGCCACCATTCAACGCCTGTCCAACATCGGCGCGATTCGTCGCAAGGTACGCCCGTCTGCCAGAACCGCAGGCCGGATTCAACGCTTCGAGGGGCGCGAACACCGGGCGCTTGGTAACGCAACCGGACGCGATTTTCCGCCGGGTGCGCTCTTCGAGGGATCGCCCGCCCTTACCTATGGTGAGATGGTGGCGATGTCTGGCGACTTCTACGGTAGTTTCGATCATCTTGCCGATCCAAATTATGTCAAACTTGACGCAGACAAGATGATCAATCCCGGTGAATTACCAGAAACCGTCGTTGCAAATACGCACCAGCGCAAAATTGACGAAATCAATCAACTGAAACACCTGCTGGAACTGGAAAATAACGCCGCCGCGCGTGGGGACGAGAGTTTTCTGCACAATCTGGATACCGAATATGTGGTTGACCCCACAACAGGCGCTCTCACCCCCGGCTACGATATATTGACAGGCGGGCGTTATGGCAAACTCGCACTGACCAACTTCCGCCACTTCAGCGTTGGCGAAGCTGGCATGACGAACGTCGATACATGGCGGGGCGAACACGCGAAAGCCTTGCAGGAAGCGTGGCAGGCTGGCCTGAACCACGACGAAAAAGCCTATAACCGGGCGATGATGCGCAATGCCGCCTCCAACCACTATCTGACAGATGCGTTTTCCAGCGGACACATGCGCGCGCCACGTCAGCAGATTGACCGCTATTATCGGAATATGATGCAGGGCTTCGCGGAGAAGTTGCCCGATTTTATTGCCGATGGCATCCCGGATTCGATTGATCTGTCATTGCCATTAAGCAGCCTCAGCGCCTATCTTCCGGCTTCTGTTCCCCTGCCCGATATTTCGGTCAGCATCCCGATTCCGCTGGCAGACACGCTCAAGGCCAAACTGCGCGCTGCCGGGCCTGCCATTGGCGCAAAACTGCGCCCCCACCTCTATGGATTCATCGGTGTAGCGGTTGGCGGTCTGGTGGCGAAATGGCTGCACGACGCGGATAACAAAGAGGGCGTCATGGTCAAGAGCAAGGCGCACCCCGAACCCTGGCGTGCCTTTGGCGACGATTATATGGATTCGAGCGACCCCGGCGCGAGAATCAACGAGCAGCAGGCAATGACGGCGGTCAAGGAAGACGCCAACGAAGTTGAGCGTATGTATCAGATGGGGATGGCCGCAGGTGTTCCCAGCACGGGTAAGCAGGGCAAGAAACCCTCTCAACCAACCACGACAGCACCCGCCAAAGCCGTCTATTTCAACTTTGATCGCCCGCGTGGGGAAGGCGAATCGGGTAGCATTCGCGGCGCAGACCGACCCGGCCTGAGCGCGATGGCAACCTTCCTCAAATCCAACAACGGTGTCTCTGTGACGTTACAGGGGTGGGCAGATTCGCGCGGTGCAGCCGATTACAACCAGGGGCTTTCGGCGCGTCGTATCAGCGCAGTACAAAGTTATCTGGTGCAGCAGGGCGTCGATCCGGGCAAAATCAACGCGCAGCCGATGGGTGAGCCACAAGTCCCGACCACCAGCGGC
This sequence comes from uncultured Anaerolineaceae bacterium, assembly GCA_964432445.1. Lineage (GTDB taxonomy): Bacteria > Chloroflexota > Anaerolineae > Aggregatilineales > UBA2796 > JBBRMW01. Next base: position 31,206 of record CAYSOC010000053.1, on the reverse strand, counting down.
AATCATGCCGAGTTCCGCCGTGTCGATCTGGTCGTGAATGGCTCTCCGACCCCGGTTCCACAAGGCGATCCCGGTCAACAGCAGCAAGGTCAACAACCCGCAGAGGGCGAGGCTGCCCCGCCGCCGATGCCGGAAATCAAGGAATTTGCGGCGCAGAAATATATCCCGGAAGTGATTGGGGATATGAACAAGCCGCTTCCCGCATGGAAATGGCCTGAGATCAAGGATGAAGGGCTGCGCCAGCAGGTCACAGACAAGGCCAAAACGATGGTGCGCGGCGTGCTGGGTGGCATCATCGAACAGGCCATTCAGGAAAATCTCCCGGCTACCGTCCCGGTACACGTCAATATTCCGATTGTCGGAAGCGTCGGGTTTGACCTGCCTGTGCAGAACATCGCCCACAAAATCAAGGATAAGGGAGTCAAGGGCGTTCTCAGTGCGCTGGATGCAGCCTTCCCAAGCCTGATGGATGCAGCAGCAGCCGTCGGCGGCGATACTGCCGAAGCCGCCGATGAGAAGCCGCTCACACACTAACTGCCGACGCTATCTGTTGATGCGCGTCGGCAGTTCGATGTAATTTCGACAGATAGCGTCTAGGTGCTTATCGCCTGCGTGCGGGTTTCTATTCCCGCACGCAGTTCTTTTTCATACAGGTCATACTGCATTTTGACGTGCATTCCGGCGCGTTCATATAAGCGAAGCGCCCCGGTCAGACTGCTGCCATCAACGTACAGCGTTACACGGTGCTTTCCGAGACGGTGCAAATCGGCGAACGATTGCTGTAGTAGTGCCATCGCCACACCCTGCCGACGATAATCCCGGCGCACCCCAAGCGTCCCGACATATCCACAGTAGTCGTCACCGTCCATACGCGGCTCACACAGCGAAATTCCCGCGATACGATCCCCTGCCATCGCCAGCAACCACAGGCCGTCGCTAAAGTATGGCTTCCAATAGTGTTGCCAGCGTTGGTAGGCCTCTTCAATGGGAGAGTTAACGAACCCCCAATGGTCATGCCACGCATCTCGCATCGTGTTATAGATCGGACGCCAGTCTTCGTCACGAGTGGCATATCGCAGTTGGAAACCGTCGGGCCATACCGGGGCAACAGGAGCCTGATCAAATACAATTTCCATTTGAAAACTGTGGCGAATCAGCGCCATTCCCGACTTTTCGAGTTGGGTTTTGTACCACTGGTCATTGGCGGGGCTAAACGCATTCATCGTCACCCGAATATCTGGATCGATCCCCCCATTCGTGATGTGTTGCCGTATCTGGTTTTCCGACCACGTAATCAGATAATTCATAATTTCGGGATGTGCCGAAATTTCATCCGGGTGGAGATACAAATCCAGGTATGGCGACTGGGGGCGTCCTACGCCGTTGATCATAGCGTGACCCGCAATGAATCCATCCGGGCGCGTCACCACCAGGCTATCCCGGTCAAGGTTCACAGATGGGGCGCTGAGATTGTGTTCCACATCTTCCAGCGATTCGTCTGGATGCCCCAGGAATGTCATTGCCTTCAGATTCAGCAGATTATGAATCCCGGCAGCATCTGCTGGCGTTGCGGCGCGAACAGCATAACCAGAGGGGAGATTACCGTTTATTTCCATCATTGCATTCATTCCAGTCACAAAGCTATCCCAAAAGACTTATAAACGTCTTCCGGGGTCATAAAGGCTCAGGATAACTATACTGCATATTGAATTAAATGTAAATCGTGAGGTTTTTTATTGGGTCGGCGGTCTTAATTTGTGTTGCAGAAAACAGAATTGATCGGGAATTAACCCCACCCTCAATCCCTCCCCGCCAGCGAGGAGTGACTTCCAGACGCAGGTGCATTGACTCCCTTTCCCTGCCAGCGGGGAAAGGGTGGGGGATAGGGGTCAATGTTCCCGGACAAGCCTTTTAGCAACGGAGACAGGAAATTTCTCCATCGGATTTTTTCGCAAGAGGTTACATCTGCAACCCTCTGGATGTGATCAACGTACAAATTTCGTGTCTCAATCTTCCAGTTTGTGCGTCCCTCGTTTATACTTTGCCTAATTGAGGTTTGATCAGCATGAGCAACGCGCTGGAAATCATGATCATGAGCGGCCCCTATGACGGGCAAATTATTCGCCTGGCTGCGCCCAATAATCGCAACCCCAAGTTTGGTGGAGGCTATATTCTGGGTCGGCATGATTCCTGCGATGTCTGCATTCATTATGACCAGCGCGTTTCACGCTTCCACGCGCGTTTATATTACGAACGCAACCAGTGGTATCTGGAAGACCTGCAAAGTACCCATAAGACCTATCTTGCTCAGACCCGGCCTGACGGCAGCTTTATGGGACGCGCCCCGGTAGAAAGCGTCGTTTCCATCACTGCGCGTAGTATGATTCAGCTTGGCCCGCTCTGGCTGAGGATTCAGAGAGCATAATACATGGAAAGCATCTCCTTTCAGGACATACAGGCAATCGCGCGGCGTGAATCCGAAACGCTGAATCACTATTTTGTCGGGGTAGAGCATCTTTTTCTGGCATTGACGCGGCTCAAGGGCAGCGTCACGGTAGAACTGCTGGAAGAACGCGGTCTGCTCGGCTATTTCTGGGAAGCCATCGCCAAAGATGCCTATCCCAAAGACGAGAAGAACAATAACGAGCGTGGCTGGCCGGAATTTCGCATTACCGAACGCGCGCAAAAAATCCTCGACATGGCTCAGGACATGCCCCGGCGCGGCATTTCGCCGGATGATCGCGCGCTCCTGCTGGCGATCCTGAACGAAGGGGATTCTGTCCCGATTCGTATTCTGGAGGAACTCGGCGCAGACCTGCAAAACCTGCGTGACAGTACGCTGGCATGGACAGTCAACACGCCGATTCAGGCTCCTCTCGTGCCGATTCAGATGGACGATCCAACCATCCGGCTGGATTCCAATCAGGAACGTCTGCTCCGGTTGATGTTCCGGGGCGCGGATCGGATTCACGTCAAACGCGCGCTGACCGATGGTTTCGGCGGTTCGACAGTGCTGCTGGTGCAGATGCGCCAGACCATCCTGAATGCGCCGCTGGTCGTCAAGATGGATGATCGGCAGTCAATTCAATATGAAAAGATGCGTTATGACCAGTTCGTGAAAGGCATCCTGCCGCCGAATACATCCAGCATCGTAGAAGAACCTACCTTCCTCGCGGATGTGCCGCTTGGCGGGATCAAATACACGTTCGTTGGGTCGCCGGGTGCAGATTCGCCCGTGAATGCCAAACAATATGCACAGGAAGTCGGAACGCGCCAGCTTGAACGTTTCCTCAAGGATCGCGTCTATGAACCGTTCCGCCATTACTGGTGGGGACAAGGGCAGACGGTACGCTTTCAGGTCTGGGCAGAATATGAATTTCTGCTGCCGCCAGCGTTGATTGTCAGTATCGTTGAGGATGATGACGCCACTGCCACCAATATTCGGACGCTCTACCCCGGTGGTGACTGGAGCCGACGCGGAACAGTGCGTGTTGGTGAAATGGTCATCCTCGAAGATTTCAATGTCCAGAAACTCAAGCCGGAAAAGGGCATTGTCCAACTGACGGCAGGGGCGGGATCGGAAGCACTGGCGCGCAGCAGCCGTGTTGATGTGCGCGGCCTCGACTTCGCGGCGCTGGATTTGCATCGCGGACAAAAAGCGCCGCGTATCATCGGGCGAGTGATGCAGACGCGCGCCGATTTGCTGGCGGATCAACTGCAAGCCATCGAGCCGAATTTCGACCTGATCGCGGATTCGCTCCATTCGCCGGACGAAGAATTGGTTCTGCCCAACCCGCTGAACAACATCAATTATATTCTGGAACAATGGGTCACCGGGCGCTATTCCGCGATACACGGCGACTTGCATACCGGAAACATCCTTGTCGGGCCAGCGGGCGACGCCTGGCTGATCGATTTCGAGTGGACGCGGCAGGGTCATGCCCTGTTTGATTGGGCGGTGCTGGAAACCAGCCTGTTGATTGATCTGGTTGCGCCGAGGCTGGACGGTTCGTGGGATGCTGCGTGGCAGGTCGTGCAGGCGATCAATACGCTCAACCGCACAGGTGACCTTCCAACCAACCTCCCCACCGATCTGATTGCGTTCCTCCGGTTGGTGCGCGTGGTACGTGGACTGGTGGAAAACCTGCTGGCGATGGAACTCTGGGGCGAATATTACAAGGCGCTGGCAATGACCTCGCTCCGCGTCCTGAGTTGGCAGACACGCCCGCTTTCGGCACGGCGTCTGACTTTTCTCACGGCGGCATTATATACCGACGCGATCCAGCGTTCGGAGAGCGACCCGGCATCGTCTACGCGCACATCGCAGGCCAAAACCGCCATGAACTCGCTGGATGATCTGAAAAATTCGGATAGGTAAGTATGGACAATACAACTGATAAGCGCGGCTGGGAAGCGATCTGGAAGAAGCCCAAAGTTCCCAATCGTTTCGCCAGCTTTGCCGCACCCAACTCCACCATTGTAGAATGGGAAAAGACGCTCCCCACAGGTGGTTTTATACTGGATGTGGGCTGCGGCATGGGTCGGCACTGTGTTTGGCTTGGTGGGCGTGGCTACCGCGTCGCCGGGATGGATGTTTCTCCAACGGGCGTGCAATGTTCGATTGAAGCGTGCGCCAGCAAAGGCATTACGCTTGATGGGCGCGTCTGCGATATGGCAGCACTCCCCTGGGCAGATGCGACGTTTGATGCGGCGTTCAGCACATCCACGATTCACCATCATTTACGCGCCGATATTGTCCGGGCGCTGGATGAAGTCTGGCGTGTGTTGAAACCCGGTGGCCTGGTGCTGCTCGATTTCCCCGATGTGAATACGCTCGATTATGCGTTGCTCCGGCAGGAAGTCACGGAGGGCAACTATACCGAACCGGAGCGTAACACCTTTATTGACCCCCGTCCGAACCCTCGTGATATTGACGGTTATCTGCCCCATCATTTTTGTGATGAAACTGATCTGCGCGATTTGCTGAAACGGTTTACGATTCTGAAACTGTTTGAGGCGCTCAAACCCGCCAAACCCACGCGCGGCGAAGGCATGGTCGGCAAATGGATCATTTGGGCGCGCAGGGATTGAAGTTTTCGTAGCTATCCATATTGAAAGGTCAGGCATGATTGCACAACGCAGGTCTCACATAATTGTATTCATCACAGTTCTCGGCCTTATAGCTGCATGGTTGCCTACGAGCGCTCAGGCGCGGTCACTTTCGATCAAAGCGCCGCAATCTCCGAAAACTTTGCCGGATGGTCTTGAGAAATCAATTAAGGCCAATTTGGGACTAAATTCTCGCCCGATGGCGTTCCCTAGCACGCAACAAGTAAAACTATTGGCTAGTGACGGAGCAGACCTTGATCGGTTTGGCTATTCTGTCGCCGTGAGTGGAGATGGTAATACTGCAATTGTTGGTTCAACAGACAACGCAGATAATGGCGTCATAGATAGTGGCGCAGCCTATATTTTTGTTCGTTCTGGCACGATTTGGACACAACAAGCCAAACTTTTCGCTGGCGACAAAGACTATTTCGATTATTTTGGCTCGTCGGTATCAATAAGCGAGGATGGCAACACTGCAATCGTTGGTGTGCCTGCCGAAGACGATAATGCGACTGGCAATGGTGCGGCCTATATTTTTGTTCGTTTTGGCACGATTTGGATACAACAAGCCAAACTTCTCGCTAACGATCAAGCATCACACAAGAGTTTTGGCTATTCGGTAGTCATAAGTGGGGATGGTAACACCAGCATCATTGGAGCAATTCATGAGGAGAATGCGGGAATGTTACAGAATGGCGCGGTTTATGTCTTTACTCGCTCTGGCACAATCTGGACACAGGAAGCCAAATTTTTCGCTGATGATGGATCGTCTATTGATTGTTTTGGCTGTTCAGTATCTACAAGCAAAGATGGTGACATCGCGCTCATTGGCGCAAAAGCAGAAGATGATAGTGGTACAACGGATAATGGCGCGGCCTATGTCTTCGTCCGTTCCGGTGGCGTCTGGACGCAGCAAGCCAAACTCTTCGCCAGCGATAAAGCCAGCAATGACAATTTTGGATATTCGGTTTCCATAAGCAGTGATGGCAATACCGCACTCATTGGGGCAATGGGAAAAGATGAGAGTGGTACAACGAATAATGGCGCGGCGTACATCTTCGTTCGATCTGGTAACGTGTGGGCAGAACAAACCAAACTCCTTGCCAATGACAAAGCGCAAGGCGATAAATTTGGCTTTTCTGTGGCGATGAGTGGAGATGGCAATACTGCGCTCATTGGTGCAATTTATGAAGGTGACAACAATATACTTGAAAGTGGTGCAGCATATATCTTCGTTCGTTCCGGCACAAATTGGTCGCAGCAGGCAAAACTCCTCGCCAGCGATAGAGGGGATGGTGATCAATTTGGTTTTTCAGTGGCAGTGAATGGGGATGGCAATACCGCACTCATTGGTGCAATTTATGAAGGTAATGGGGCGATATTTGCAAATAATGGTGCAGCGTATATTTTCGTACAAGGTGGAACAATTGCGACTCCAACTGCTACTGCTTTGACTCCAACTGCTACAGGCCCAATTCCCCAGATGTGGGTATCGATGACTACAGGGTCAACGATACAGCGCTACGACGCGACGACAGCCGTGTTCCTGGGTTCGATTAACCCATGCGATAATCCTACAGGGATGACGTTTGGTCCCGATGGCAACGTGTATGTGGCGTGTGCTGCCAGCAATCAAGTGGTCAGGATCAGCGCCACGACAAGTGCAATATTGGGAGTCTTTGCCACAACTAATCTCTCTGGTCCAAACTATCTGACTTTTGGACCAGACGGCAATCTATATGTTAGCAATAGGACGAACGGGACAATCACCCGCTACGATGGCACAACGGGTACATTTATCGACACCTTTGCTTCCGGGTTCAGCGCTCCTCTTGGGGTAGCGTTTGGTCCTGACGGCAATTTGTATGTTGCAGATAATGGTGTATCTAAAATATTCCGTTACAACGGCAATACCGGGGCAATGATTGGTCAATTTGGACCAAACATTGCAACTCCATTTAAGCTAACGTGGCGCGATAATCAATTGTGGATCGGTACAGGTCTTGGTACTAATCAAATCATACGTTTTAATATCAATGGTGTATCGCTTGGAGCATTTACTACCACCGGGTTTAGCCTCAATGCGCCGATTGGCTTTAATTTTGGGTTTGATGGAAATTTATACGTTGCCAGTTATGGTGGGCCAAGTGTAACTCGATTCAATGGTAGTACCGGAGCATATCTCAGCACCTTTGTATTCACTACGCCCCATAGTTCCGGCGATATACTATTCCTCAGCACCCTTAATCCAACCAGCACACCAACATCAACTGCTACTGCAACGCCGACTATCACGCCCACAGCGTCCGATACACTTACGCCAACTATCACGTTAACACCGTCGGAGACACTAACACCGTCCGAAACATATACACCGAGCAGCACGTTCACAGGGACTTCTACAAGTACAGCAACCAACACGCAAACGTCAACGCTTTCAGTTACAGCAACCAGGACAGCGACGAACACGCCCACAATTACCAACACACCAAGTAAAACATTCACGCCAAGCAACACGCCAACGCGGACAGCCACGCGCACAGCGACGGTTACGAACACGGCGACCAGCACACGCACACCGACGGTCACACGCACCGCAACTAACACGCCAAGTAAAACACCGACACGGACAGCCACGCCTACAGCCACTAATACATCGACAAACACGCCGACCTCTACAACAACCGTAACCCCAACCCTGACTTTTACGGCAACGGCAATAAGCACAAGCACTGACATAGCAACCGTGACGCCGACCTCTACAACGACGGTGACCCCAACTCTGACTTTTACAGCAACGGCAACAAGCACGAGTACCGACACCGCAACGGCGACGCCGACCTCTACAACAACGGCGACGGCAACCGTAACACCAACTCTGACTTTTACGGCAACGGCGACGGATACGCCAAGTAACACACCAACCCATACGCCAACGATGACGCTGACTCCTACAGCAATGGCGACGGCAACAGCGACCCTGACTTTCACACCAAGCAACACACCAAGTGATACTGCTACACCGCCGCGCCCGGATACCATCGGCGTTTATAAAAATGGTGTATTCTCCCTACGCAACAGTAACGACAGTGGCCCAGCAGATATCACCGCGACATTCGGTGGCGGTATATCAGATCTTCCCATCGTCGGCGACTGGAACGGCGACAGCATAGATACCGTCGGGTTTTATCGCGGCAGCACCGGCTTTTTCTTCCTGAGTGATTCCAACACCTCGCCAGCAGTCGATTACACAGTGTTATTCGGCAACCCCGGCGATACACCCTTTGCGGGCAAGTGGACAGCCGATATGACCCATGACGGGATCGGCGTTTATCGCAATTCCAATGGCATTCTGTATCAGCGCAAATCGCTCACCAGCGGCTTCGATGACTTCTTCGCGGTCTTTGGTAACCCCGGCGATCAAGGTATTGCCGGGGATTGGAATGGGAATAATTTCGATAGCATTGGCATTTATCGCGCATCGAATCAGACATGGTTCCTGACCAACAACAGCACGCCATCAGGCATCACATTCAGTGACATCAACTTTGTGTGGGACATTGGCACAAATATGCCCGTCGTTGGCGATTGGGATGGCGATGGCGTCAGTACAGTGGGTTATCTGACTGCTTCTGGCGTGTTTGACCTGCACTATGCGAATGCAAGCGTAGGATCGGATAAGGTGTTTGCATTTGGCCCGGCGAACGGCAAACCGATTGCGGGCAAGTGGGTCGCTGCTAGTAAGCCGCCGATCAACAGCGTGATCAGCATTGGTCAACCCGGAACATCTGGAAACAATCCGAACACTGGCGGCGCTGACTAAATCAGTTCAACGTTGCAATGGACAAAAGAGCGGGGATAATCTCCGCTTTTTTGTTGGGAAGTTGCAACCGAACAAATTTTTCGGGAAAAATTCATAGCCGCCTATTGTTTGAAAATACTAAACAAACAATAATATTCGAGGGCTTGCAGTTTTCAGGAGTTATCGAACCGCCGCAATCGTGTTCCCTGCTTCGCAATTTATCTCTCGTGCCAATTTTCACACTCAGGAGTTTCTACGGTGAACCATCGCAAAATCGCTATCGGCACAAAATTGTCTCTCGCACTCAGCATCGCGCTCTATCTCATCCTCGGCATCCAGTCTCCGGCCAATGCACAGGCGGTCATTCTTTATCAGAATAATTTCGAGACGCCCAACGTAGCGGTCAACATCACCTGTGCGACCAATCTCAACCAAAATCAGGTGAATACCAATTATGGTCAACCAGGATTCACATTTCAGCAAATTTTTACAGTCGAAACGGTGATCATTAATGCTCCTGGTTATTCCGATCCAACCGGGCGGGGTGGCAATTATTCCCTTGGAATGCTGCGGAGCATCAACGATGACCGTGTTTCGATGACATTCAATGCACAGAACAAGCCTTTTATCAACGTTCAATTCGATACGGCGGCTACGCAGGTCACAGGATGCGGAGTCAGCGTCACCGGCGGAACACCCACGTTCGAGATACGTGCTTACGATGCGCCCAATGGCACGTTCAACATCAGTTCACCGGGAACGCTCCTCGATAGCGAAGTCGTTACAGGTGTACCGGGTTCGGGCGCAACCTATACGTGGGCGACTGTTCTGGCTTCATTGGATATTTCTGCTGCAACAACTCCATATGTTGCCATCTATTGGGATTTACAGGGGACTGCCGAATATGCAACCATTGACAATCTGGTCATCAGTTCTTCGACCACAGGCGGCGGCGTAGGGACGGTGAACATCACCGAAAGCAGCGGCAGTACCGATATTAGCGAAAGCGGCACAACCGACACCTATACGATTGCCCTTGCCAGCGTTCCGACCAGCGCTGTTACCATTACGGCAACGCCCGATGCACAATGTAATCTGGGCGGTGGTGGCGGGACGGCTATCACTTTGAATTTCCCGGCAGATTCCAATGCCCTGCTGCCGCAAACAGTCACCGTAACTGCCGTCGATGACGCGGCTATCGAAGGCGCTCACAACTGCGTTATCACACATTCCAGCAGCAGCACCGATTCAAGCTACAATGGCGCAGGCGTGAACTTCGTTCCGGGTAGTACGGTCACTGCACATATCACCGATAACGACCCGCCAACATCGACCCCAACGTCTACTGGTACGGCAACGCAAATTTTCACATCGACCCCAACCAGCACGGCGACCAACACCAATACGCCAACCAGTACAGCATCGAACACCGCTGTCCCACCGCGCCCGGATACCATCGGTGTCTATCAGAGCAACGGCCTCTGGTATCTGCGTAACACCAACAGCGCTGGTGCGCCGGATATTATCACCGTGTTTGGCGGCGACCCGAATGATCTGCCTGTCACGGGTGACTGGAATGGCGATAGCGTGGATACAATTGGTATCTTCCGCACCAGCATCGGGCGTTTCTTCCTGAGCGATAGCAACACCAGCCCAACCGTAAGCTATACCTTCATGTTCGGCAACCCGGATGACATACCATTTGCCGGGCGCTGGGATAACACTATCAACCATGACGGGATCGGCGTCTATCGTCCATCCAACGGCATCATGTATCAGGGCAAGAACCTCATTACCGGATTCAGCGATTACTTCGCCATCTATGGCAACCCCGGCGATAAACCGGTTGCTGGCGACTGGGAAGGGGATGGCTTCGATAGCATCGGTGTCTATCGCATGGCTGACCTGAACTGGCACTTGACCAATAACAGCCAACCGAACGGCGTTGTGTTTGGCGATTTCAACTTCACATGGGATATCTGGACAAACGCGCCTGTTGTTGGTGACTGGAATGGCGATGTAAGTTCTACCGTTGCGTACTTTACCTTCGACGGCAACTTCGACCTGCACAGCGCGAACGCAACCGCAGGTACAGACAATATCTTCTCCTTTGGCCCGCCGAGAGGCAAACCCGTTTCCGGCAAATGGATCGCAGCGTCCAGACCGCCGATGAATAGCTTGATTGGCGGCAGTCAATCCGGTACGTCCGGCAGCAATGCCAACAATGGCGGCGCTGACTAATCTGAATTAGCAAACGGAGGCGGAGAGCAATCTTCGCCTCTTCTTTTCCCCCCGATCTCTCCAAATCCGCCAAATCGTTTTGCTAATCTGCGCACTATCTATATCATTGGTGTGATAAAACCTGATCTGTATTCCGAACAAATCCGCAGAAAATGGATCAATTCAATTAAAAATGATGATTTATGACATCACACGCAAAGTATCACCAGCCCTGAAGGTCTGGCCCGGTGACACGCCTTACCATTTTGATGTGCTGATGAGCAAAGCGGCAGGCGAATCCGTCAACCTGACGACGCTGCACCTGAGCGCGCACACCGGAACACACGCCGACGCATGGTGGCACTATGAACAGGATGGCGATCATCCGGCGACCATGCCCCTCGAAAACTATGTCGGGTGGGCGCGTGTTGTGACGGTTGACCGCGAGGATGGCGGAATCACGCCCAAAGAAATCAAAAAAATGGATTTCCGGGAGACGCCGCGTGTGCTGTTCAAATCGCATGTGAGCAACCTGCCAGATGACCAATGGCCCAGCTGTTTCCCATATCTTACGGTAGAATTGATTGATGTGTTGGCAAAACAGGGCGTGGTACTGATCGGGCTGGATTCACCCTCGGTTGATCCGCTCGATTCAAAGGATTTACCCTGTCATCACCGATTGTATGCTAACAAAATGACCAACCTGGAAACGCTATATTTGCGCGATGTACCGGATGGTGTGTACGAATTGATCGCATTACCGCTCAAACTGGACGGTGTTTGCGGTTCGCCGGTACGCGCAATTTTGAGGACTATATGAATCTGAACGTCTTTTCCTATATCCTGTTGGCGCTCTTTGCTATCAGTATCGTAGTGATTTATCTCTATGTGCGACGCGGGGAAATCAATACCTTGCAGGGAATTGTTTATGGCGGCGTTGCTGATGCGATCATCATTACTCTGTTTTCACTTTCGGCAGGGACAGATTTTGGACGCGCATTGCTGACCGGAGTTGGCTTCGGAGTGGTTTTCAACGCGATCACGGCAAGCGCTGCGGCATTCTTCCTCAAGAATGCACGCGCCAAACAAGCGGAGTGATTTTGTCAGGTTAGAGTAGAGTTGGTTATGCTAAACTGGTCATGTGTAGCAAGGAAACGCCATGACCTTTCAGTACGACGATCAGGATACCGTCCCGACGCCTGCCCAACCAACAGAACCCACACCATCCTACGCACCCGGTTATTATCCACCACCGCCGCCCTATACGCTGACGCCGAGGCGAAAGCGCAAGGGCGGTTTTCCGGGCGGTTGTCTGGGGTGCTTTCTCCTGATTGTGGGGATGTTTTTTGCTTCTTCCTGCATCTGCGGCATGACTTCGCTGTTCATTTTCAATTATTGGACGGGGCAACTTAATCAAAAGATCGACATCGCCCAAAAAGTCCTCCCCAATCAGACCTTTCAGACTGCGAAGATTTATGACCGCACCGGAAACCTGCTGCACGAACTGTTCCCGGAAGGCAAGCGCACCAATATCAAACTGGCGAATATGCCCAAAGTGCTGATCGACGCGACGATTGCCACCGAAGACAAGACTTTCTGGGATAATCCCGGCATTGATATTCAGGGTATCAGCCGCGCCGGAATCGGTTTATTACTGACAGACGATGGTGTCGGCGGCGGCTCGACTATTACACAGCAATTGGTACGTGCGATTGTCTTTGACTACAAATATCGAAACGAGCGTTCGTTGCGCCGCAAGCTGGAAGAAATCGGCTTGGCGTTGCTTATGACCCGTCGTTCCAGCAAAGAAGAAATCCTCGAACTCTACCTGAACCAGATTTATTATGGCAATCTGGCCTACGGTATCGAAGCAGCGGCACAAACCTACTTCGGGAAGCCAGCGGCACAGTTGAATCTGAATCAGGCCTCTCTATTGGCAGGCTTGCCACAGATGCCCGCCGAATTTGATCCACTTAACCCTGATCCGAAGATTCAGGCAAAAGTCAATGATCGCCATAAGGTTGTCCTCGATCTGATGGTCAGCACCGGCAAAATCACACGCGCCGAAGCTGACGCAGCCCTTGCCACCCCACTAACCTATGTCGATTCGCGCACGGCAAAACTGGTCAGTCCACACTTCACGCTTTATGCCGAAAGTGAATTGAAAGAACTGATCGCCGGGTTGAACCTGCCGCCGGAAACGATGCTCACAGGTGGTTTGAGCGTCTACACTTCGCTTGATCCGCGTGCGCAGGCCCTCGCGGAACAATCCGCTAAAACCCAAATCGCGGCGATTACGGCGAAGAACAATGCGCACAATGCGGCTGTTGTCGTCCTGAAACCTGTCACGGGCGAAATCCTCGCCATGATGGGCAGCATTGATTACTATGACGACAGCATCAAGGGTAAGGTAAACGTTGCGCTCAGTCAGCAGCAACCAGGTAGCTCAATCAAGCCGCTGACCTATGCCGCCTCGCTCGAAAAAGGGGATACTGCCGCCACCGTCTATTGGGATACGCAGCAGCAAATCGGCCTGCCGGGGCAAGCGCCGTACATTCCGAAGAACTACGACGGGCGTTTTCATGGCGTGGTACGGATGCGTGACGCACTCGCCAACTCCTATAACATCCCGGCAGTGCAGGCATTACGGCGTGTTGGCGTGGAATCGCTGCTGAATATTGCGGCGCGTTTCGGGGTACAGAGTTTTGGCAACGATGCCTCTCATTATGGCTTATCGTTGACGCTTGGCGGTGGTGAACTGACACCGCTGGAACTGACCCAGGCCTATGCTGTGTTTGCGAATGGCGGTCAATTCGTACCTGTCACCTCTATCCTGTGTGTGATGGACAGCGCCGGGAATCTGCTCTATCAGTATGAGGGTGGCTGTGGCAGAGGGAATGTTACCCAGACGACGATCAGCACCAATGCCCCGGCGCGACAGGTGGTTGATCCGCGCGTCTCGTACATCATTTCGGATATTCTGGCGGATAATGCCGCGCGTACCCCCGCGATGGGCGCACGTTCGCCGCTCTATACGCCGAACATTCCAACGTCGGTCAAGACCGGAACAACCAACGATTACCGCGATAACTGGACGATGGGTTATACCCGGAATGTGGTGGTTGGCGTCTGGGTAGGCAATACCGATAACTCTCCGATGATCAATTCAACTGGATTGACAGGCGCTGCGCCCATCTGGAATCAGATCATGACCGGGATTTATGCAGACGCCGCAATCAAGGAAAATCTCAAGCGGGGCGGGCAATTCCTGCCGGATGGTCAGACGCCACCACAGGGCATGAGCCGCAAACAGATTTGCAATCTCGCAGCGCTCCGCGACCCGGCGACCAACTGCACACCGGGGCGTGTCGAATGGTTCATTCAGGGTGCGCCGCTTGTACCGGATCAGAATGGAAAACTCGTACCCGGTGTGAACATCGCGGCAACCGCCCCGGCACGCAACGGCCCGCGCATGGCAGATGTAGATGTAGATGTGGTGCAGACGCTGGTACAGCCGATTGATCCGAATGCGTTTGTCATTCCGGGGTCGGATACGCCCGTGTCGGCCTATTGCCTCGTACCACAGGAAGTCGCGGATCAGGTTCCCGGCGCAGCCCAACAGGTTTTCATCAAGCCACCACGTTTTGCCGATGAAGATAAGTATGCGCGACAGTATGCACAGGGCGCAGGCATCCCGATTTTGCCAAACGTCGCCTGCACCCCGGAACTACTAGCGGCTAGCGTGAATCCTGGTGCAGCGGGTGTCACCGCGCGCATCACCTCACCCCAGGCAGGGTCAAGCGTCACCGGGACAGTAGTGGTAGGTGGTATGGTTGCATTCACCGAGGCGCAAGCGACCTATTACAAGGTGGAAATTCAGGGCGCTCAGTTCCCGGATTGGACAACCATCGGGAATACACATAACAACTCGGTCATCAATGGGCAGTTGGAGACGTTCGGCGCAACCGGACTTGTGCCGGGATTGTATCAATTGCGCATCGTGGTTGTTGGGCTGGATGGTAACTATCTGGTCACCTCGCCACCTGTACAGGTAAATGTAACCGGGGCGTGATCAAAACCGACTGTTCTCCATTATAATGACGTTATGGCAGGGAGGTTGTCGTGCGTCATTATGCTTGTTTCGCTGTTTCCAAACGAGCCTTGTTTGCGTTGTTGACTGGATTCCTCGTCCTGGGTCTGATTTTGTTCGGCGTCCGGGTAACGTTCGCTGCTATCAACAGCACTGGAATTGCGGGAGAATTTACCTCAGCACTCGACAATAATAGCGAACCCGCATTCAGTTACTACGATGCTGTGGATATTGACCTGAGACTGGCGCAAGGTGGTTCAACTGCCACCCCCTTGCCAACACATACACCGCTACCGTTACGCCCGGATACCATTGGTGTATATAAAACAGGCGTGTTCTATCTGCGGAACACAAACAACACGGGCGAGGCAGACATTACTGCGTACTTCGGCGGCGATGTGTCCGATCTGCCTGTCGTGGGTGACTGGAATGGGGATGGTGCAGACACAGTTGGTATTTACCGCAGTAGCACCGCGTTCTTCTTCCTGAGTGATTCCAATACTGCGCCAAACGTTGATTACACGGTATTGTTCGGCAATCCAGACGATACTCCCTTTGCGGGACACTGGACAAACGATATGACAGGTAGCGGAATTGGTGTCTATCGTAGCAGTAACGGTATTTTCTATGAAAAAAGACGCTTGTTACTGGATTCGCTGATTATTTCGCTATTTTTGGCGATCCGGGGGATCAGGGCTTCGCTGGCGATTGGGAAATAGATGGATATGACAGCATCGGTGTCTACCGAAGTAGCAATCAGACGTGGTATCTGAGCAGCAATAGCACTCCTTCCGGTGCTATTTTCAGCGATATTAATTTTGTCTGGTTTGCCAGCGGAATCCCGATTGCTGGTGATTGGGATGCAACTGGAACCTCAACAGTTGGGCATGGTAATACAGTTACAGGCCTTTTTACGCTCAACGACTCAAATGCAGCGCCATCCTCGCTGATTATTTTCCCATTTGGGCCAACAGGGGGCAAACCCATCGCTGGTAAATGGACAATTCCTGCCAAACCGCCCACGCCAGTGATCATCCAGTCTGGTATATCGATCAGCAATCCGAATGCTGGCGGGGACTAACCCGATGATCCGGCTATTGTCAGGGTATCATCAAATGGCAGGAGCAATACCTGACAAAACATTCATATAGTTATCGGGAATGCGCTATCCAACCAATCATATAACGGAGGATCAGTATGAGTACGGTGGAAGACCTCAAGGCGCGTCTGCAAGCCGCCAATGTCAATGATGCTGTTACAGTTGTTGTCGGAACAGGCGCGCCGCTGACATTGCGGGCGCAGGATTTGGCGAACGCATTGGGGGTCGAAACCCGGATCGAGACGGTGCGCGTCCGGGTGACTGCTCCTTCGGGTATCTTCCTTCGGGCAACGGCGGGACGCAGTGGAAATCGGCTGGCGAGTGCCGCCCTCAATGAACTGCTGGACTGGTTCCCGAATGCGCCAAGTGTCAATGCTGATGGCGAAACGTGGATTATGGTGCGCCAGACCCCTGCACCAGATCGTACTACCCTGATCAGCGGCTTTGTAGCACAGCGTTACACCGAGCGCGTTTCTGTCGAAATTCTTCCAATCATCAATTCCACTTCCCATAAAATCGGATTGCATATTTTGCAGGGCGGCATTGGCGGCCAGGCCATCCTGAATATCGCCAAACGCCTGAGTGCCATAGGGAAACCGCTGGCGTGCGCAACCGTCGTCAATAACAAGGAACTGGCGAACGGTCTGGCGAGTGTAGTCCCTTATGTCCTGTTCCGCGATATTCCCGGCGATGGCAACCCGGATAATCCGGCCTATCCCGCTGATTTCACTGATCAATTCGGCTTCGACTGGATGGCGCAGCGCTGGAATCGCTTCCGTGATCTTGACCCGCGTGTATATATCCAACCCGCAAACGAGCATATATGGCATCCAAAGGACGGTATTTTCTGGCAGGGCGTGATGCGCTTTCTGGAAGGACAAGGGCGCAAGGCCGCCATATTCGCGGATGCTGTCGGCAACCCTACCGATGATGGCGGGATTACGCGGCTGCAAAAATGGGGGGCGCGTGTGGATGCGCTCCGGCGCGCAATGGCAAACAGGCATGTCGTAGCGCTGCACGTCTATTCTGCGCCGAACACACCAGCAGGTCAACTCACGTCCGAACCGCTTACGCAGTATTTCGAGTTTCGCTATCGTGGCTTTTACCAGAGCGTACCGGGCGATGCGCGTCCACTGCTGGTGATCTCCGAAGCGGCACGCGAATTTTCACGCGGCCTGTTTGATGGCATTCCGGCGACTATAGATTGGACGCGCAAATTTACGGCAGAACTGCGCAAGGATAGCTACGTGATCGGGGCGTGCCTGTGGACAGCGGGCAATTTCGGCGGTTGGGACGCCTCGTGCATCGACTCTGCGCTGCCTCGGCTGGAAGAAACACTGAATCAAGGATTAGCCTGATAGATGCGGGAAGTCGATTATCTGATTGTCGGGTGTGGGCTGGCGGGGATTGTCCTCGCGGAACGACTCGCCAACGAACTGGATAAAACGGTGTTGATCGTAGAAAAGCGCGATCATATTGGTGGCAACGCGCACGATGCCTATGACAGCGCTGGTATCCTGATCCACAAATATGGCCCACATTATTTCCGCACCAATTCAGAGCGGATCAAGACCTATCTGGAACGCTTCACCGACTGGCATATGGTCGACTACAAGATTTTGTCATATACCAACGGGAAATACTGGCAATTTCCGATCAACCTGAACACCTTTGAGCAGTTGATCGGGCGTCCTTCTACCTCTGAGGAAATGATCGCTACCCTTGAACAGTGGCGCATCCCGATTCGCAATCCGCAGAATGTAGAAGAAGTCATCATTTCCAGAGTGGGTTGGCAGTTGTATGAAATGTTCTTCAAAGGCTATACCCGCAAACACTGGCAGCGCGACCCGAAGGAATTGCTGCCCTCGGTAGTATCAAACATTCCGATCCGTACCAATCGGGATGATCGCTATCACAATGATAAATTTCAGGCATTACCCAAAGACGGCTACACGGCGATGTTTCGCCAGATGCTCGTCCATCGCAAAATCGAAGTGTGCCTGAACACGCACTATCGGGAGATTTTGGCACAGGTGCGCTACAGGCACATGATCTTTACCGGAGCAATAGATGAATACTTCGACTGCTGTTTCGGGGCGTTGCCCTATCGTTCCTTGCGCTTCGAGCCGGAAACACTGGAGATGGAATATTTCCAGCCTGCCATGCAGATCAATTACCCGAACGACTTTGAGTACACGCGCATTGTCGAAATCAAACACGCCACCGGGCAAAAAGCGCCTGTGACTACAATCGTTCGGGAATATCCCGTCAGCACCGGAGAGCCGTTCTACCCGATCCCTACGCCAGACGCGCAAGCGCTCTATAAACGCTATGAAGAACGTGCAAATGCGCTTACGAATGTCACCTTTGTGGGGCGTCTGGCGACCTATCGTTACTACGATATGGATCAGGTGATCGGCATGGCGCTCACCAAATTCGAGCAACTGCGCGAACTCTACAAGCCCTGACACCAGACGCCCCTTATTTCGGATAAACGGAGGACAGGCCACGCTGGTTGTTTTCACCAACCACCAACCAGCCAACCAACAGGCCATCATCCTGTCCGAAGTAATCTACCGTCCAGCGCAACCGTTCCGGCGTATCCGTGTCATATACCCCAACCCGAATCGGATATTCACCGGGTTTCAGGTCCTCCGGCAAGCGCAGATCATAGGTGTCTGCCACAATTTCACCCGGCAACCACCACTTGAATTGATAACTGCCATCGCGTGGCGGGATGTCCTTCTGCGAAATCGGATCACCCGGACACTTCAGACCACACAGCAAATGAATAAACACCGTCCCCGATGGGAGTTTATCCAGCGCCTGCCAGGTCAGATAGACCTGTAGACGGGTCGTGCCGAAGAACTCGAAGCGCGCATCGCGCAAGGCCAGATTTTGGCGGAAACGTGCCGCTTTTTCCAGCGGGATAGGTGGCTGTAGCGTTTTGTTGGAATGAACAGGTATCTCTGCAAATTCCGCGTAGGTATCAAAGCCCGCCGAAGGCAGCACAGTTACCCGCAATCGTGCCACTGTCGGCGCGGGATAGTCGTTACGGATCATCATTTTGTAGTGATCGCGGAAAGTGCGACGCGGTTGCCAGTCTGTCGCCAGATAGTTGCCCTCGCCGGGGATCGTTTCCAGAATAGCGTACCCTTGTCCATCTGGCGCGATCAGCTCGACTTTGAAGAAATAACGCACATAGAGTGGATAGGCGGCTTGCCAGTAGAGGTAAAACTCAAATTCCCGACCCGGATAAACCGTTTGATTCGGTATATCCCAGCCAAGAAAACGCACTCCCGGCACGAGTTCTACATTTTCCTTGTGTGGAATATCTGCGATTTGTACTTCCGGCGGGATAGCATAGGCAGCACTGAGTACCTTTGGTGGAATTGTAAACGAGAGTATGACGAGCGCAACCGCCCCGGCAAACACCAACCGTCGCAGGCGCAGCGACAGCCATCCGCTCAAAAGCAGCACCAGAAAGCCGGGAAGCGCCGGGAAAAGATAGCGCCCGGTGCTGAGATGGGTACTCGCATAGGCCACACTAATGACAATCGCGCCCGACAGACACGATAAAACTGCGGTCAGCGCGATAGCAAATTGCTTTCTCTGGATCGGGCGTTCGCGCTGTTTTCTAAAAAATCCTGTCGCGTAGACTATCGATCCCAGCACGGTCAATATCAGCCCCGCCAGCCAAATCGTATTGATCCAATCTGGCAATGGCACGTTTCCCCATCCAAACAGCGCAAAGAAGCTATCCTTTGCATAGCGCAGGGCGTCTCCTATGAATACCCCTGCCCGTATGTCTTCGAGGCGTGCCGTCAGTGCCTCGAAAAAGGAATAATTGCCATAGAACCTTGCGAACACAGGCACAAGTACCCCCGGCAGACTCGCCAGCAGCAGCGCCATTCCCGCCACAAGCGCCGCTCCACCGATGATCATGAAAATGATCAGGCGAAGCGAAGCTGTCAGCAAAACAGCCAGCAGCAGGGGGACAATCAACAGCAGCACATTCAATTTGAAGGCGATGCCTATGGCGAGCGTGATCATGCTGCCCACCAGCATCCAAAACGAATGTTTTCCTTTTCTGATAGAAAACATTTGAAGGGTGAGCAACATCCCCATAACCGCCGCCGGTGCGTCATTGCTGACAACGCTGCTATAGAAAACAAGCTGAGGCCAGAGCGCGAAAAACACAGCAAACGCCAGCGCCATTCCCAAACGCTTCGGGAAAACCTTTCTGCCGACGCGAACCCCGAAGGCAACGCCGATTAAAGAAAACAACAGCGTCACAAAGCGCCCGAATCGAAGAGAGGTCTCTATCTGCTTTTCTTCTGGCGAAAGGTTCAATAGATGCAGAGCATAGTTCTTGCCAGATGTACCGTAGTAGAAATACGGGTTTCGTTCGGGGTACTTGAAGTTCTGGATATAACTACCGGATAGCTTCAGGAATGCCGCTAGTCCGAGGTAGTAGAGAGGAGGCTGGATTGCCTGATCATTTTCCTCATCGTTGGGAATTGTCCCTTTGTCTGCAATCTGCACCGCATAGCCAAAATGATACGGCTCACTATCGCTCTCCCAGGCCGGAGTCGCCCGACTATACGATAGTCCAGATGCAAATCGTAGAATAATGATTAAAACTGCGGCGAAAATCAAAATGGTACGTTGTTGGCGCGAATCTGGTTTGCGGACAGAGGTCAATCTTTTACCTCATTTAGTTGAATCTGGAATGCCGGCCCCGGCGATCCAGCCTCGCTGAACCATGTCACGCCCTCGCGCACCATATCCAGTTCCAGCGTATAGCGTCCCGGCTCCAGCGGCGCGCGGATGTGCATAACGAGGGTAAACGATTTGCCACCGCGAACCACCTCTGGCAGGGGTGTTCGTTCGCCTTCTTTCAAATACATGATGCCGTCATCGGTTTTCCAGTGATAGCTCAGGTTGAACCCTTTTTCGGTTTCAGAAGTCGGCAGCCAGGGCGTTGTACCATCGTTCCGCAATTTCAGCTTACACTGATAGAGTTCACCGACAGTCATCTGTGGCGGAATTTCGCAATTCAGGTAATCGACCTTATACGGTGGGCGATCCAGCCGGAGCATGTGCATCCCGATTTTGTGCAACCGCTTCTGCAACGGACGCATTCCGAGCGCATCGGTCACACGCGCCACATACGGCCAGACCTGTACCGCCAGACCCAGACCCAGGCTGCGCCGCTCCAATGCCTGCGCGATTCCCGTTCCGACGCCGACAGCAGGCACGACCAGACGCGGCACGTCTTTACCATAATCCGGCGCATGGCGCGGAGATTGCACCCATTGGCTGAGACGTTTTGTGGTCGCTTCATAGGTGAATTTCTCGACCAGCAGGCGGCGCGCACAATCGCCCATCGCCCGCGTTCCGAGGCGGTCTTTGATGCAGCGCAGGAGCAGCGCCGCGAGTTCATCGGCATTTCCCGGCGCATAGACCAGCCCCGCACCGGATTCGACCATTTGTGTCGCCAGTTCGGTCAGGTTGGAAGAAATCCCCGGCAATCCAGCGCGCATCCAATCGAGAATCCGGGTACGGCTGCCGAGCATCGCCTCATAGGACGGACGATCCACGTTTACGCCAACATCGCTCTCAAGGTAGTAACAGGGAACATCGTCATTGGGAACCCACCCGCACAGCTTGTAACGGCTGGCAAAACGCGAACTCTCCGTGAGCCGCTGGAAGCGGGTATAGGTTACATCATCATGACCGTCGATTTTGCCGCCAGTGGAGACGAAGATCACATCGTCGCGCTGCGCCATCACCTGTTCCAGCGCGTTGAACAGCGTATCTACATCTGTCCATGTGTTATAGCCACCGGAATAGAGGATCACGAAATCGTCTGGCTCTGCCAGCACCCCCCGAATCACATTACGCGGATGTGGGTAAGCCGTCGTTTCGCCCGCAATCGGGATGGTTGAGGCGAACTCATAGCCCGCTGTCCACTGGTTCAGGCGTCCCCACAGGCCGAGTTCGCCAATCAGCGCCCAGCCTTGTCGATCCGAAACGCTGGAGAAAATATCGCCGCGCTCGATGGCCTTGCGCTCGAAGGCAAAGAAATGGCTCAGGTGGGAATCGTCGCCATAGACCAGCGCTTTCAACTGCGCTTCTGCCATGATCGAGCCATACAGGTCGCACCAGAACGGAAGATCGCCCACCAGATCGGCAGCGATAGCGCTGGCTGTCGTCGTGATTCCAATCGCGCAATCGGCGTTGAAATGCTGTACCAGCGGCTTCAAGCCCGCCGGATTATGCCATAGCGTATCCGCGACGCTGTGATATGTCCAATGTCCTTCACGGTGTGTGACTAACGGTGGCGCATCATCGGGGTATGAACCGTAAATGCGTCCGGCGATCAGACAAACATCGTGTCCGGCATCGAGCAACACTTTGACGAAATGCCAGCTTCGCAGGCCGGGGCCAGACATCCGTAAGCCTTCGTGCGGGAGCGGGCCAAAGCCGAATAATACTATGCGTGACACGGTTTAGGGTTCACTATGCGAACGCGAATACGACGTATATTGGGTGGTGACATCGGCGGCTTTGCCCTCTGCCATCAACCGCCCGCCCTGAATCCAGTAGGCACGGTCACACAGTTGATTGACCAGTTCCATCCCGTGCGAAACGAGGACGAGCGTCCGCCCTTCGGCCTGAAACTGTCGCAGCCGCCGGATGCACTTGTGCTGAAATTGATCATCGCCTACTGCGAAAATTTCATCCAGCAACATAATTTCCGCGTCGATGTGAATGGCAACAGCAAAGCCCAAACGAACCTTCATCCCGCTGGAATAGAATTTCAACGGCGTGTTGATGAAATCGCCAATGCCGGAGAATTTCACAATCGAATCGAACATTTCATCGACCTGCGGGCGCGATTTGCCGAGCAGCGCACCATTCAGATAAATATTTTCCCGTCCAGACAATTCGGGGTGGAAACCCGCGCCAAGTTCGAGCAATGGTACGAGTTTGCGCCGGATGGTGATTTCACCATATGTTTGACGATAGATGCCTGCCATCAGCTTGAGCAGGGTACTTTTGCCACTGCCGTTCGGTCCGACAACACCCACCGTCTCGCCTGTCTTGATGCTCATCGAGACGTTTTCGAGCGCCCAGAATTCGCGGCGTTCACGGCGGCGACGTTTCGCCAGATTCACGAAGAATCCGGCGACAGTTGCAGGGGGGTCTTGCTGCACCATGAAGCGCTTGGAAAGCCCCTTGACCTCTATTGCAGGCAGCCCCAGTTCTTCTTCGCCAAGCGGCTTGAACGGCGTCGTAGCAATAATATCCTGAACAGTCATTTAAATCGCCTCCGCAAAACTGGCGCTGCTGCGTTTGAATATAAAATAACCGATCACGAATAGGGCAGCACTCAACAATCCGACACCCAACACAGCCCCCATATCCGGGAACTGTTGCTCATAAATCACCGTGCGAAAGGCCGTAATCAGCCCGGACATCGGATTCACCACCTGTACCACCGTTCGGAGCGGAATCGCATCAAACAGCATACTGCTCTCCGGGATCGCGCTCAACGGGTAGACAATCGGCGTCAGGAAGAACCAGCCAAACAGGAACACGCCCATAAATTCCTGGGTATCGCGCAAACGCACATTAACCGTTGCCAGCAACAAGCCCACGCCCGTTGTAAACATCACCAGAATAATCACCAGCAACGGCAGGATAATCACTGGCGCACCGGGGAATAATCCAAACAGGCCAAACACTAAAATCGTCGCAACCAGTGCCATGACAAAGTTTGCCAGTTCCGAAAGGATATATGAAAGCGGCAGAATCTCGCGCGGGAAAGGCAATTTCTGGATTAGGTCACGTCCGTTGGTGATGCTGGCAAGGCTGGCGAGAAGCGCAGACTGGAAGAAGTTCCAGGGCAAAATTGCGGAAAGCGCAAACACCGGAAAATTTTTGATGCCGCTGGGCGTCAATACAGTGAATACGAGCGTAAAGACGCCCGTCAGGAAGATGGGGTTTGCCAGACTCCAAAGGAAGCCAAGCGCCGTATTGCTATAGCGCAGGCGCAGGTTCAGCGCCGCAAACGCCCGAATCGCATCCCGATAGCGCCAGAAATCTCGTACCGAATATGTCACGTCACATGCCCCTTCAACCAATAACCACGATGCAGGCTCATTGCCAACCGCCAGCGCCCCGGCAACCGATCCGCATTTCTGCCTGCAAGTCGTCCCGCCGTCCGTACCATTTCATAAAGCGGTAAAAACAATAACCATAACAGTTTGCGCCGACGAATGACAAATGCCGCTTCGCCCGCGACATAATCCAGCGCCCGCTGCGCTTCACTCCCCACCCCATCGGAGGAGACATTACGCAGTGAATATGCACTGTCGAAATTGCGCCGGAACAATGTTTTCAGATCGTAGTGGTGCGAATGATAAACAGGCGACTCAGCATTATAACAGGTTCGCCAGCCTGCCTGTAGCACCGCTTTGGCAAACGCTTGATCCTCGCTCATGATCAATGTCTCGTCAAACGGGAAGCGTTCGCATAACTCCCGGCGCGCAGCACTGCATACATTACTGAAAAAAATCCGCGAGAGCGAAATGTTTTCATCTGTATTTAATGAATAGAATCGGCTTTTGGGTGGATACAAGCTGAGGTGAAAATATTCCTCGAACGGGGTGGCATTCGGACGTGCGACCTGCCGCGCATACACCGCGCCAACAGATTGATCCTGCAACGGCGCGGTCAGGTTTTCCAGCCAGTCTGTCCCAATCGGGAGCGCGTCCTGGCTCAAAAATACCAGAATATCGCCGCTGGCGAGACGTGCGCCGAGGTTGCGCGAACCGCCGTGTGTAAAGGTGCGTTTGGGGATAACCTGCACCACCGCACCATATTGTTTGAGCAATGGCACTGTCGCATCATTCGATTCAGAATCGATCCCGATAATTTCAACAACGCCGCGATAGCCCTGATCACGGATGGCAGGCAGAGTTTGCGCGAGATAATCCGCGCCTTGCCAGGTCGGGATAATCACAGAGACAGATGGCAGGTTTTGCTCAGGCATAGGTCAACTACTTTCCGCACCATTCTAACATCCAATTATAGCCGTTGTTATCTTTGCGTGAGGATTGCGTAGAGTTTGGAGCGGAAATTCGATGGACTTGTTACCACATTGTAAAAAAGCAACAGGGAGCGATATGTTGCTCCCTGTCGGCTCAAATTACAGTTTTATGTAGGTAGGCTTTGGTTAATCCGCTTCGCCGTTGCCCACCGGATTGATCGAACTGCCGGGTTTTCCGCCGATGATGTTGCCAACCTGTGGCGGGCGACCCGGCGCGACCCATTTCCCGGCGATGGGTTTGCCACCCGTTGGACCATACGGAAATATGTTCAGGGTGGTTGGCGCAGCATTCGCATTATTGAGGACAATAAGACCCGTCACCGCGTCACCATGCCCAATCGTGGAAGTTCCATTTCCGTCCCAGTCGCCAACCACAGGAATCCCGCTAGCATACCAGACAAAATTAATATCGCTGAACGTGATGCCCGTCGGCGTACTATTGTTGCTCAGATACCACGTCTGGTTGTCTGGACGGTAGATACCAACACTATCGAACCCATCTCCGTTCCAGTCCCCTGCGAAGCCAATATCGCCGGGATTGCCGTAGATGGCAAAGAAATCATCGAAGCCGCTGGTGAGCGACTTACGCTGATACAGGATACCGTTGCTGTTGCGATAGACACCGATACCGCTTCCGCTGGTGTCAGCCGTCCAATGCCCCGCAAACGGTGTATCACCGGGATTGCCGAACAATACTGTGTAATCAACGTTTGGTGTGGTGTTGGAATCGCTCAGGAAAAAGAACCCTGTGCTATTTCGATAGATACCTATCGTATCTACTCCATCGTTGTTCCAATCCCCCACCACAGGGAGATCAGATGGATCGCCTCCGAATGTCGTGATTATATCTGCCACACCAGTAGTATTGCTGTTCCGCAGGTAAAAGACACCGTTTTTATAGACCCCAATTGTATCCTTGCGCGGTGGAGGTGGTGTACTGGTCTGCGTTGGTGTAGGCGTCGGATTCGACTGAATTGTTACCACACAATTGTTGGTAAGTTTCAGGGTAGAACCATTGAAATCACCGGGGATGATGCCATACGAACCTAGGTTATCAAATGTGCCTTCAAAATCGAACCAGATTGGTTCGGATGCCGTATTAGCGGGAATCGTGACACTATTTTGCCAACCTAAAGATTGTTCATCACCACCAGAAGGCGGCGTGCTATCACTACCCTGCCAAATCAGGACAGAAGGCGGCGAATAAGGGGTGCTATTGCCTCCAACATATACACGCGCCAGACTTATTCCAGGGAATGCAACGCGCCAATTGAGCGTAAATCCAACAATCTGGGTTGCAGTATTCGTCGAATTGCTGAACACCATCTTTACCAACCCTAAATCTTGGAAAGTCAGAAATTGATAGGTAAACCCGCTGATACCGGGACAAACCGTTGCCGTTGCTGTCGATGTGATTGATGGTGTCGCTGTCTGAACTGTTGCGGTACGAGAGGCGGTCTGGGTCACCGTAGGCGTGTTGGTATTTGTGGGTGTCTTGGTTATCGTAGGCGTATTGCTGGACGTTGAAGTCAGACTTGCGGTGAAGGTGGCGGTTGGCGTTGTGGTGATGTCAGGTTGAATGGTTACGACGCAGTTGTTTAATATGGTTAGCGTAGATCCATTAAAATCATTTGAAACAGCCCCTAAATCGCTCAGTTTTCCATTAGTTCCATCAAAATCAAAATAGATTTCCTTACTGCTGTTGGTGTTAACAGTAACCATGTCGAGCCAACCTATCTGGTCGAATGCTCCGCTAGTAGGTGGAACTGAATCATTGCCCCACCACATTCCTTGATTTTGCCATGATGGATCGCTTCCATAGACATAAACCAACCGCATTCCAGCAAAAGCAGAGCGCCAATTCAACGTGAATCCAGTAATGCTGACGCCAGTGCTATAGTTGTTAGTGAAGTTGATTTTGACCAGCCCTGAATCTTCAAAGGCCGCGAAAGTATATTTAAAGTTGCTGGCATCAGGACATACAAAGGGGACAGGGCTTGCCGTAACAGTATTGGTTGGTGTCGCAGTGATAGCAAGCACCTTGGCAGTTGAACGATGAGTGTCCATCCAAAATAAAATGATGGCTAAAGGAATGATCATGACGAGTGCAGAGCGTAAACGATACATTGTAAACCTTATAATGATAAAGACAATATCATTATTATACATGAATATTAAGATGGTACGGCTAAAGGTTAGGCCAGCAAATAATGCACTTTTAAGGAGCGTTTTGTCTAGCATAGAAATTGCCCCCTCTCACAGTGTATAATGAGCGTTAGAGGAAAATTTCGCCGTTTGCAATTCTCGACGGCACAAGACAGGTGAACTATGGATTTTACGCTTTCGCAAGAACATTTGATGGCTCAAAAGATGGTGCGGGATTTTGCCCAAAAGGAAATCGCACCAGTTATTAAGGACTGGGATCGCAAACAGCAGATGAATCCCGCCGAACTCCCGCGCATGGCGGAACTCGGTATTCTCGGCATCAACGTTCCGGTGCGCTATGGCGGACAGGGCTTCGATTATATTACCCTCGGCCTCGTCTGCGAAGAACTGGAGCGTGTCGATACCCATTTGCGCGTGGTCATGTCGGTACACGTCGGCCTGAACAGTATGGCGCTCCTGCAATGGGGGACGGAAGAGCAAAAGCAGCGCTTCCTCACACCGCAGGCAAAAGGCGAAAAATATGCGGCGTTCTGCCTGACCGAACCCGGTGTCGGCTCGGATGTGGTCAATATGTCGTCTACTGCACGCCGCGAAAAGGATGTCTATATCCTCAACGGCGAAAAGATGTGGATCAGTCTGGCGACCAAAGCGCATCATTTCCTTGTTGTGGCGAAGACGGATGCCAGTGCCGGACATAACGGCCTGACCGCCTTCATCGTCACCAGCGATATGAAGGGTGTCACGACGGGCGACCTGCACGGCAAACTAGGCGTGCGTGCCGGTTCTACCGGATGGGTAGCGATGCAGGATGTGGAAGTCCCGGTGGAAAATCGTCTCGGTGAAGAGGGCGAAGGTTTCAAGATTGCGATGTCTTGCCTCGACAACGGGCGCTATACCGTCGCATCGGGCGCAACCGGATTAATCCGCGCGTGCCTCGAAGACAGCATCAAATATGCCAACACCCGTGTCAGTTTCGGCAAGGAAATTGGCAAACACCAGCTTGTACAGCAGAAGATTGCCTTCATGCAGCAGTGGTACGACTGTGCCAGCCTGCTCTGCTACAAGGTTGGCTGGATGAAGAATCAAGGGTTGCGCAACACCCGCGAAACCAGCATGGCGAAGTGGTACGCCACCGATCAGAGCGTGCAGGCCGCACTTGAGGCCATCCAGATTCACGGCGCGTATGGGTTCAGCGACGAATACGATGTGGAGCGCTATCTGCGTAACAGCAAGGGCGCGACCATCTATGAAGGCACGAGCGAAATTCATCAACTGATGCAGGCGGGCTATGCGCTCGGTTTGCGCGACGATGGCGAACTCCGCTGCGAACTGCCTGCCTATGATGCCGAAGCGTGGCAATCCGACGCGGTGAAGGCGTAACACCGATTGAATCGGCTCTTTCGGACGCTCCGCGATTTTGTCAGTAAAGCCCCGCCTGCTGCTTCCCCCTCAGCGGCGCGCGGGGTCGATGCGCTCCCCGGCTTCGATAATCGGATCGAAGTATTGACCCGCTATGCGGAGTCGGCGGCGCGTTATGAAGATGACCTGCTCAAGGCCAAACAATCGGTAGAAGAAAATCTCGCCGGGCTTCAGCAGGGCGTCGAAATGATGCTGGACGCGGGCGCGGATCGTGATGCGCTCGAATACGTCCGGCTGATGGTGCGGCTGCGTCCACAGGTTGAACTGCTGGAACGCGAAATTCATAACTTCCATGCGGTAGCCTCGGCGCTTATTTTGCGTACCAATACACTGATGCAAAATCTGGATCAGGCGCGCGAATTTGCCCAATCGTCGGAACTCAACCCGGAAGCTACCGCCTATCTGGATGGTACACTGGATCGTCTCACGCGCTATTTCGTCATGCTGGATCGTGTCTCGCGCCAACGCCGCAAGGAATTACCCGACAGGTTAGCACAGGTCATGTTACAAGTGATCGATGATCGCAAGCTCGACCTGGAACTTGCCAGCTATATTCTGGCGCGTCGGCGGGCGCTCGGCTCTGGCAACAACGAATAGCAGGCTATATCTCCAACTGCATGTTGTATAAGTGTGCATAAGTACCGTTTAGCGCGATCAGTTCCTCGTGCGTTCCCTGCTCATTAATCCTGTTATCTGTCAGTACAAGGATACGTTGCGCGTTCCTGACTGTGGACAGGCGGTGAGCGATCACCAGCGTAGTGCGGTTATCCACCAGTTTTTCCAATGATTCCCGAACGGCTTTCTCAGTTTCGTTATCCAGAGCGCTGGTCGCCTCATCAAAGATGATGATGGGTGGATTTTTCAGGAAAACGCGCGCGATGCTCAACCGTTGCTTTTGCCCTCCCGATAATTTCACGCCGCGCTGACCAATGTCTGTGTCATAACCATCAGGCAATTCCATAATAAAATCATGGGCGTTTGCCTTCTTTGCCGCTTCGATGATTTCTGCGCGGCTGGCATCACGCTTGCCATAGCGGATGTTCTCTGCAACCGTCCCGGCAAACAGATAGACATCCTGTTGGACAATGCCAATATTGCTTCGCAGCGAACTCAAGGTAACATTCCGAATATCCTTGCCATCGATCAGGATTTCGCCTTCGCTGACTTCATAGAAGCGAGGAATCAGCGAACAGAGCGTCGTTTTGCCGACGCCGGAAGGCCCCGTCAGCGCGACATATTCCCCGGCTTTTATATGCAGAGAAATGTTCTGCATCACGTAGTTATGATCTTCCCGATACTTGAAACTTACATCTCGGAACTCTACATTGCCCTGAACGTGCGCCAGTTCGATTGCGTTTGGCGAATCCTGAATATCTGGCTGGACTTCCAGCACTTCCATGAACCGAACAAAACCGGTCGCCCCTTCCTGGAACAGCCGCGTGAAATTGAGCAGTTTATGGATCGGTTCGATCAGGATGCCGATACACAGCAAGTAGGTCAACAAATCGGCTAACCCCAGAGAGGCATTGACGATAGCGACCCCACCAAAAACAATCACAGCGATGGTCATGAGTTGTGCGAATCCATTCAAGCCTGCATCGAGATAGGCTTCGCTCCGGTAGCCATCGCGTCGGCTGTCGAGAAAGCGCTTATTCTCGTAGGCAAACTTTCGCCTCTCGACTTCTTCATTGGTGAACGACTTGACAACACGGATACCCGATAGCGTATCTTCCACCTGTGCATTGATGTCGCCAATACGATCCCGGCTGGTTCGCAGGGCGATATTCATGCGTTTATTGAAATACAGTGCAAATACCGTCATGACGGGCAGAAACAGAAAAACGATCAGCGTCAGGCCGGGATTGATGTGCATCAGGATAAACAGCGTCCCGGCAAACTTCAGCAGCGAAATGATCAGGTCTTCCGGTCCGTGATGGCAGAGTTCGGAAATCCAGAATAAATCGTTGGTGAGCCGCGTCATCAACTGACCGGTTTTATTCTCGTCATAGAAACCGAAGGATAGCTTCTGGTAGTGGTCGAACAATTCGCTACGCATATCGCTCTCCATCCGCGCACCCATCGAATGCCCGCGATAGTCCACGAAGAAATTGCACAGCACTTGCACAACAAGCAAGGCAAGCATGATCGCACCCATCACATAAATCTGCGGGAGCGCGTCG
>CAYSOC010000052.1:13743-37171 GCA_964432445.1 uncultured Anaerolineaceae bacterium | reverse complement strand
CTGCATCGGTACAGCCAATCGTCAGGGCGCGAAGAGCATCACGCAGATCGAAATTTTGCCGCCCGCACCCGCGACGCGCGCCCCGAACGAACCCTGGCCAATCTTTGCGAAGGTCTACAAGAATACCAGTTCGCACGAAGAAGGCTGTGAGCGCCTGTTTAACATCAGCACACAGAAGTTTGTGGGCGAAGATGGCAAGGTTACTAAACTGCTCTGTAATCAGGTCGAATGGCAGAAGAACGATAAGGGGCAATTCCAGATGGTGAATGTCCCCGGTTCGGAATTTGAGCTTCAGGCTGATCTGGTGGTGCTGGCGATGGGTTTTGAACACCTCGTTCATGAAGGGCTGGCAGATGCGTTCGGGATCGACTATACCTCACGCGGAAATGTCGCTGTTGACAAAAAGTATATGACCAACGTCGAAGGCGTGTTCGCGGCGGGCGATGCAAAACGCGGTGCATCACTGGTCGTGTGGGCGATCCAGGAAGGTCGTGAAGCCGCCAAAGCCATTGACGCATGGCTCATGACACCGCCACAAGGGGTTGACGCTATCGAGCAGACTGCCGCTGTCTGATTGACTGTCAGGCCAGGCGCAAGGAGCTACACGATCCTTGCGCCGAAATATCTGATTGTTGCCCACACTTCCGATTGTGGACATTGCCACTCTGCCACCCTTTGCGCCAATTATGGAGTCCGACACTATCCAGATTGGCGTGTCTCTCATGCCCGTACTATACTGAACTTCATCGTTCCCGGTAGAAAGGGCAATGAGAAATGAGTGTCGCCAGGCGAATTTTCACCGTACAAAATGCGTTGACCTCTGTGTTACGCTTTTTGAATCAATCAACCTGGGCCAAACGGCAAGGGGAAGCAGGTGCATCAGATTTTGTCTTTGGTAATCCCCATGAACTGCCGCTGACGGGATTTGTAAACGCGCTCCAGAAGGCAATCGTGCCTCAAAATGAGAATTGGTTCGCCTATAAAATGAGCGAACGCGAATCTTGTGAGAGCGTTGCACAGTCGCTTCGGCAATGGCGCGGCATTCCCTTTGAGAGCAACGATATTCTGATGACCAATGGTGCATTCAGCGGCATCTCGGTTTGTCTAGGTGCGTTGGTCGACCCCGGCGACGAAGTAATTTTTATCAGCCCGCCCTGGTTTTTCTACGAAGCACTGATCGCGGCTGTTGGCGGCGTGCCGATACGGGTCAAAATCCAGCCAGACACCTTCGACCTTGATCTGAATGCTATCGAACAGGCAATTACTGCCAGGACGCGCGCGATCATTATCAACTCTCCGAACAATCCAACGGGCAAAATATATCCCGAAAGTACGCTCAAGGCGCTTGCCGCCATTTTGCAACATGCCAGCGAACGGCACGGTCAGCCGATCTATCTGCTGTCGGATGAAGCCTACAGCAGGATCATTTACGATGGGCGTTCCTACCCCAGCCCGGTTTCCTGTTATGACAATACGATTCTGATTTATACCTATGGCAAAGTTTTATTGACGCCGGGGCAGCGGATCGGATTCCTTGCACTCGCACCAGATATGCCGAACAAGGGCGAAATTGCGAATGCGTTGTTTGCCGCGCAGGTGTTCACGGGCTATGCCTTCCCCAATGCTCTCTTGCAGCACGCTATTACCGATCTGGATCGGCTGTCTATCGACATCGGGCATTTGCAACACAAGCGGGATCGAATGGTCGAGGCGCTGCGAGCGATGGGATACGAACTGCAAAGCCCCGAAGGAACATTCTATCTGCTGGTACGTTCCCCGATTGAGGACGACTGGAAATTCAGCGATATGTTGGCCGATCAGCATATTTTCTGTCTGCCGGGAACAGTGGTCGAAATGCCGGGTTATTTCCGCTTGTCGCTGACCGCCAGCGACGAAATGATTGAACGGGCGTTGCCGGGTTTTGCCACCGCTATCAATGCCTGTCGGGAGGCCACATGACCAACTCACTGACACTCATGGGGATACTTGCACATCCCGACGATGAATCGCTGGGTATCGGCGGGACGCTGGCGCGTTATGCTGCCGAGGGCGTCGTTACCTGTGTGGTCACAGCGACGCGGGGCGAGCGTGGCTGGAATGGAGCGCCCGATGCCTATCCCGGTCTGGAAGGGTTGGGCAAGATTCGGGAAGCAGAACTACAGGGTGCTGCTGCCGCGCTGGGGGTTCATAAACTCACCTGGCTGAATTACATCGACGGCGATCTGGATCAGGCTGACCCCAAAGAAGCCATTGCGCGGATCGTGCGACCAATCTGCGAATACAGGCCGCAGGTCGTAATTACTTTCCCCCATGATGGCGCTTATGGACACCCCGATCATATTGCCATTTCCCAGTTTACGACGGGTGCGATTGTCTGTGCAGCAGATAAGGACTATACCGCAGCACTCGGATTGCAGCCCCACCGTGTCTCCAAACTGTACTATATGGCACTCGACAGGAAGCTGGGAGATGCGTACACCTCGGCATTTGGGCAGCTATCAATGGAGATTGACGGGATAGCCCGTACTGCTTCAGCGTGGCCGGACTGGTCGATTACCACGCACATCGACGCAACCGCCTATTGGGAACGGGTGTGGCAAGCCGTCGCCTGTCATCGTTCACAATTACCCAATTATGACCACCTGGCACAACTGACCCCGGCAGAGCATCAACAATTATGGGGCAATCAATCCTTTTATCGTGTGTTCAGTCTGGTCAATGGCGGACGCCAGCGCGAACATGATTTATTTGAGGGCTTGCGCTAGCCGGTTTTTGAAGACGCAGGCTTCGTTCAAAACGCAACACGGAATTTGCCTGTGCCAGACAAGGCTTGAATTTTGCTGCAAGGTTTTATGCGTGTGCGACAAAGCAACGCCGTCTTTTCTATCCAGAAATCCTGATTTCCGACACAACCAATTTGCACAATTGGGCGCATTGTCACCTTAACCGACGACGGGGGAGCGTTAAAATTCAGATGCTTTTTCAATCGACGCACAAGGTAAAAAACCATGTTTACAGATACGGGGATCAGTTTATTATGGCTGGATGGGAACCCCGCTTCCACAACGCATCTATTACTGCTACCACCCGTGTCCTGAAAAGCATGACGCTGAGGGTCAACCTTGATCATGATCTCCGTCCGATTGCAGCCACGATTGTTTCGCTGAATACAGAACCCTTTCGCGGGTCTTCGATGCTGCGAAAACTGTTTGGCAGCCGGGACGAGTTTCAGGGAATCAGCCCGTTGCATACTGTCCCTCCGAAGACCGCCACTACCGCCGATGGCCGGATTTTTGCTACTGCCGTGCCGGGCGATCCTTTGATCTATCAGTCACTCATGAACAGTTCTGTTCCGGTTGAATCAATGTGCCGTTTCATGACACACTCGGACTTAATATGTTCCCAGGTATTTCGGGTTCTCGGAATTATTCGAGGATAAACGCCTGATTTGCCCCTCTACCGAGTAGGCAGCATGTTCTGTATAAAACCAGTTCATAAATTCCGGCAGGGTGTCAATACGTTCGATTAATTTTGAGAGAGAATCTATTGCCTGTTCTTCCTTTTTGATGCGGTCTTCCAAAACCGCTGGTTCGACTCCGGTGTTTGCGGTAGCGGTGTAGCTGATTTGATATTCATGATTTGGAGTCAGCCCATAGACCCAATCAAAAATCAGTCTGGTGCGTTTGATATGGAATTCGGATGTTATCACGTGAAGCTGAACGATGTGGTACGGCTCTGCGAAAACCACACGCGAAAAAAACGCATTGCCGATAGTGTCATAGGAGGATGTTTCCGTATATATTCTGGTTGCAGGAATATTCTTTCCTTGCAGATATTGTGCTGCTGCAACGGACTCGAAAACCGGAAATCCCCCGGCAGTACAAACCAGGGGTTTATGGGTCGTACCAGCGCTCAGAGCCACAATGATAGAATCGTCGGTGGCATTATAGAGTTGAATCGCCTGATCCAGACGTTCCCGAACCCATAAAGGAACCTCGCCGTCAGGTTGAAGACCGCCGCCGGGAACCAGTATTAAACGCCGAATCTGATTGTTGCCTGTCATATTTTGTCACTTCAAAAAGCAGGTGAGAATTATACATAATCATGTGATGATGTGTCAGGCACTGGCGGCTATTTACATCACTAACGTGCCTGACTTCTTTTGTGGCGCTGGTTCTCTCCATACTGACAAGGGTTTCATGCACCTTGTTCACCGCCCCGTGTTCAGGCGTGTTCCGGTTGTTCGGCTTTCTCTTCAACAGCGGGGACAGGTGGTGTGGTTGCTTCCGGCTTCCCTGTTACGCGCATCCGTGCGGTCTGGTTGGCGCGTGTGACCGGAACAGCCTCGGACGCTGCCGCCAGCCCAAACAGCGGCATATTCGCGTAGATAGATTCGCTCTGCCCCGGATTAATCTGATAGGTTTCATGCCAGATGCCGACTGTGCCATCCGTGCCGACACGCTTGTAAAATTCCTGCCACGCCGGAAGATGTAAATGATCGCGTGAACGGGCGAAGTGTTCCAACTGCTCGAAGGAGCGCCAATAGGAAACCATGATCGTGGTCAACGGAGCGAACCGAAAGAATGATTCGCCATGCAGGAAGCCAAGTTCCGGGTTCGCGCTCAATTCGTTCACCATTTTCGGAAAGGTGCTGGCTCCCAGCCACCATTTTTTGAACGCGAAGAACTTGTTGACGCGCATCCCGATCAGGAATACGACGAACGGGTCTTTCATATTCGCGGTAACGCGCGCAGCCATAACTTCAGCCATCATACCCTCGCTTTGATTTATCCTATATATGATTAGTCATATATAGGACGTAGTGTATAATAGATTCAACAAATGTCAATAGATCGGAGTTGTAAAAAATGTCGCTACCACATGCCATCCTCGGATTTCTGAACGATCAACCATGTACAGGTTATGATCTGAAAACTCAATGCTTCGATCAAAGTGTGGCGCATTTCTGGCCTGCGGATCAGGCGCAGATTTACCGAACACTGGACAAATTGACAGAGCAGGGATTTATCGAGAGCAAGCTGGAAATTCAGGAAGATCGCCCGAATCGCAAAATATATTATCTTACCGAGGCAGGGCGCGGGGAGTTGAATCGCTGGCTGCACACCGAGCAGGCATTGCCTGTCTATCGGGAGCCATTTCTGGTACAGCTATTCTTTGCACAGGAAATGCCAAACACAGAAATTCTGGCGCAGTTGCAAAAACAACTGGATGCCCATCGCGCCCTATTGGATACCTACAATCGGATCGAAATCCCGGATTCGGAGACCCTGCCGCAGGTTCGTAAATTACTGGAACTGCGACGAATGACGCTGGACTATGGCAAACTATCTGAACGCGCCTCGATTGAATGGTTGATGCAATGTATCGAGACGCTGAAGGGGTTGAATGACTAGAGGCCTGGCAGTGAACGCAACACGCCCGCGATCACCTGAATCGCCTTCTGATAATCATCAATCGGAAGGTGTTCTTCCGGTGTATGATCAAGCGAGGAATCGCCTGGCCCATAGGCGCAAATCGGACAGTTCCAGACGGGTGCGACGACGTTCATATCGCTTGTACCTGTCTTATAAACATAGTTGGGTTTGCCGCCAACATCCCGGATTGCGCTCAGGAAGATGCGCGCCAGCGGCGTATTTTTCTCGGCACGGTGCGCAATTTCTTCGCCACGCCAGTGTAATTCTGCGCTTGTCCCCGATAGCGAACCAAGCGCGATTTTAAGCGCCTCTGGCGGCAGTTCTACCGGGAGACGGAATCCGACAGTCATTTCCGCTTTCTCATAAAATCCATCATCGGATGAATGGATAGAACGCAGCGACGGCATGAGTTGATCAAATGCCCGATCCTTGCCTGTGTTAAATGTGGCAGCATAGGCTTTGATCGCGTTCCAGAAATCAATTGTCTGTTCGATGGCGTTTGGCTCCGGGCGTGCAGTGTGTGCCAGCGGACGTTGCAATGTAAAATCAAGAAGCGCACGACCTTTATAGCCCAGCGTGATCCGATCCCAACTGCTCGGCTCTCCGATGATGCAGAGTTCGGGTTTATACTGCGTCGCGGCGTAATGCGCGCCTTTGCTCGTCGTGTATTCTTCCTCGACTGCGCCGATCACGATGATCTGCCAGCCGGGTTGTGCGCCTGCCAGTGCTGCCCCTGCTGTGAAGGTTGCCAATGGGCCTTTGGCGTCTACAGAGCCACGCCCGTAAAGTAATCCATTCCGGATTTCAACCGGAATCACGCCTGCGACAGTATCTATATGCCCCAGGAGAACGATCTGCCGCTCTCCATCGCCAATAATGCCAACAGCGTTCCCGGCTTCATCGCGGAAGGCGCGATCATAGCCGAGCGCCTGCATCTGCCCGACAAGATATTCAACAGCGGCTTGTTCCTGTGTGGAATAGGATACCTGCGCAACGAGGCCGCGCAGTAATTCAACAGGGTCGATAGATAATGTCATAAACTACCTGTGCAACGATTTTAATGCCATAAACGCGGGCTAAACCTAAAGATAGAATCACCAGCAGTCAAACATTTCTTCTAAAACATTCGCTAATATTTTGAGGGTCTTATGTAACATGGCTACCCGACGCCGAAGCGCCGGGTAATTCTTCTAATGCCTAGTCGCCGCCACCTGTCGCGGCTTCAGTAACGATTTCAGTGGTACTTTTCCCGGTACGGCTGCGCCAGATCGCCAGCAAGACGATTACCAGCAAGACAGCCATCACCGCTGGAACTGTTGTTTGGAGGCTTGGGTTGGTCGCGCGCAAGGCTTCGTAGCTTACGATGATCGGAGCCGCCAGCAGTGAAACAAGGTTGACGACCTTGATCATCGGGTTGAGCGCCGGGCCAGCCGTATCCTTGAATGGATCGCCAACCGTATCGCCAACGACGGTAGCCTTGTGCGGCTCGGAACGCTTGCCGCCATAGTTGCCCTGTTCGACGTACTTCTTGGCGTTATCCCATGCGCCGCCCGCGTTGGACATGAACACTGCCATCAACTGCCCCGCGAGGATGATCCCGGCGAGGAAGCCGCCAAGCGCCTGCGCACCCAGCAGGAATCCAACGATGATCGGCGTTAGAACAGCAATGACGCCGAGGGGCAACAGTTCGCGTTGTGCTGCCGCTGTAGAGATGCCGACGCATTCTTTGTAGTCTGGCGTCTTTGTACCGTTGCGGACAGCCGGGTCTTTCAACTGACGACGGACAACGCCAATCATGTCGAACGCCGCGCGGTTCACCGAACGAATCAGCAAGGCGCTGAACAGGAAGATCAAGCCGCCGCCGATCAACATGCCGATGAATACGGCAGGCGTAGCGATGTTGATGCCTGTCGCAAAGAGCGTCTTTTCGGGCGGAACATTCAAGCCAAGCTGTACCACGCGGGTATCGGTCAGGAACGCGCCGAACAGCGACACCGCCGCGATTACCGCAGAACCAATAGCAACACCCTTCGTGATCGCCTTTGTTGTGTTACCAACGGCGTCAAGATTGTCGAGCGTCTTGCCAGCGAGTTCGCTTTCGCCAGCGAGTTCTGCAACGCCCTGTGCATTGTCGGAAATCGGGCCGAAGGCATCCATCGAGACGTTGTTGCCCGTGAGCGTGAGCATTCCGATACCCGTCATGGCGACGCCGTACAGCACTGCCGTGAAGTTATCAACGCCTGCCAACGGTGCAGCCGTGAAGATGAACACCGAACTGAGTAACGCACCCGCGATAACGATGATCGCCCATGTGCTGGATTCCATACCGGAAGCGAGGCCGGAGAGAATAACTGTGGCGGGGCCAGTCTGCGAGTTGCGCGCAATTTCCTTCACCGGGCCATGTGCTGTATCCGTAAAGTATGCCGTGACGCGCTCGATTACGATTGCCAGCACAATACCAACAATCGTTGCTGCCAGCGGTTGCCAGATGATGTTGCCCGCGCCATCCTTCATATAGAGGAAAGTCAGCGCCGCAAACAGGATAATCGAGAGGCCAGCCGCGACATAGAACCCGCGACTGATCACGCTCAACGCATCGTTTTCCTTGCCTTCAGACTTCACCAGATAGGTGGAGATGATCGAGCAGAGGACGCCGATACCGCGTACCGCCAGCGGGAACACAATCCAGATAACCGATCCGGTAGCGACAGCCAGCGCCAGACCGAGGATCAGGCCAGAAACAATCGTGACTTCATAGGATTCAAAGATGTCGGCAGCCATACCAGCGCAGTCGCCTACGTTGTCGCCAACGAGGTCGGCAATAACCGCTGCGTTGCGCGGATCATCTTCCGGTAAGTCAGCTTCGACCTTACCAACGAGGTCTGCACCAACATCAGCGGCCTTCGTGTAGATACCTCCACCAACGCGCATAAACAGCGCCAGCAGCGTCCCGCCGAAGCCGAACCCAAGCAGTGCATCTGGTGAAGCGATCCCGAACAGGATGAAGATAATTGTACCGCCGAACAAACCGAGACCATCAGTGAGCATCCCGGTGATCGTGCCAGAACGATAGGCGATACGCAGTGCTTCGGCATAGCCGCGCTTCGGGTCAACCGCCGCAGCAGCAACACGCACGTTCCCCTGTACTGCCATGTTCATGCCGATGAAACCGACTGTGGCG
The DNA here is from genome assembly GCA_964432445.1 of uncultured Anaerolineaceae bacterium. Taxonomy (GTDB): domain Bacteria; phylum Chloroflexota; class Anaerolineae; order Aggregatilineales; family UBA2796; genus JBBRMW01. Next base: position 28,555 of record CAYSOC010000052.1, on the reverse strand, counting down.
GAGAAGATCGCGCCCATCAGGAATGCGCCTGCACGCCCCAACGCAACAATCAGCGAAGCGTTGCAGTTTACCAGCGTATCAGCAGCGGCAGCGATCTTTCCTTCAATAGCGCTATTTATCTGCGATTTACGTTCGGCATCAGCCGGATTCGTTGAAGCCAGGATTGGACGATCAGCCGGATTCGCTACCAGATATTCTTCCTCGATCCGGTGTGTTTCTGCCGCACAGAATTGACGGAGCGCAAACGGCGTCGGCTTCACAACGGCGACGCTGAAAAACAGCACCACAACCAGTACGGCAATCAGTACGGTGATGATGCGGAGTTGTGAACGGAGATAGGCATTCGCGCCCTCTCGGATATAGTTCCAGACTTCTTGCATCTTCGCTGACCCTTTGCTTTCCGCAAGGATTTGGCGACGAAGCATGATTGCATACGCGAGACCGGCAATAGCGATCCCAAGTACGACAAAAATAAGGACCCACTCAAAGGTCGAAAGCTGTAACGACATTTTGTAAGGAAATCCTCCAAAATAGTAATTTGGGGTGCAAGGCAGAAAAAGACGGCTTTCGCCGCCAGGGATAGAAAACACGCTTCCCCAAACTTATCGGTTATTAATTTATGCCGGGATTGTACCCTTACGGATCAGTGGGGTCAAGGAAGCGCTGTGGCAATAATTACAGCTTTTGGAGTGCAAAAATAATGGGCAGGCGGGTTCTGCCTGCCCAGTAAACCGAATCAGCCTTCCAGCGCGACTTCATGCCCGCTTTCGGCAGATTTATACATCGCTTCCAGAACGCGCACCGCCGCCAAGCCTTCGCGTCCGGTGACAGGGACAGGCGTTCCTGCCTGCAACGCGCTAACAGTTGCTTCAATCAACATTTCGTGGTTATTCGTGGGTTTGGAGCGCAGGCCGGGGATGACCGTTACAGGTTCGCCTTCAACTTCCATATACATCCGCAGCGTATCATCATGGCGATAATTCGGCACGGTCATATGAATCGCGCCCTTTGTCCCGTGAATTTCGATACGGATCATATCGGCTTGCGGTTCGCGGTGTTCACCCCACGTCGCCTGTAGGACAGCACTCGCGCCATTGCCGAAGCGGAGGAAACCAACAGCACCATCTTCTACGTCAAAGGGTTCGGAAGGCAAGCCGAGCCAGCGCGGACTCCCCCATACCTTCTGACCCTGTGGACCGAAGATCGAACGGGTCGCACCGCTGACGGTTTGAATGCTCGGAAAACCCATAAACCATAAGGTCAGGTCAAGGACATGAACACCGAGGTCAATCAACGGCCCGCCGCCTGAAAGCGCCCGCCGTCCAAACCAGCCTGAGCCGGGGATACCGGTTTCACGCCGCCATGTGGCATTGACATAATTGATCTCGCCCAGGTGTCCCGCACCGATCACTTTCTTGATCCACTGAGCATCGGCACGGTAACGATAGTTGTAGCAGATGACCAGTTCACGATTGGCGCGTTTGGCGGCTTCGATCATCGCTTCGGCTTCGGCTACCGTTGTTGCCATCGGCTTTTCGCAAATGACATGCGCCCCTGATGCGAACGCCGCCTCTGCAACCTCTTTATGGATATAGTTGGGCAAGCAAATGCTGACAATATCCAGATGGGCGTTCGTCAACATCGTTTTGTAATCGGTGTAACGGTGTTCAGCCGGAACGCTATATTCCGCGCCAGCCGAATCGACACGTGCCAGATCGACATCACAAATAGCGGCGAGTTCTGCACCTTCTGCGCCGATATAGCCGCGCATATGGGCGCGACCAACCCCGACGCCGATAACACCCGCGCGCAACTTCGATTGAGACATTTTAATTAAGCTCCTGTATTTTGGTGGAGAACCGGGATTATAGCACTCCGCCCGATTAACATTATTTTTCCGGCTTCTCTTCGTCCGCATCTTTTGGCGGTTGCCCGGACGAACGGATATTGGTCAGTTTGTTGAGCATATCGAACCAGAACGGCGCACCTTGCGACACCGCAAACCCGGTAATCATGATTCCCAGTATTTTCTGGATGACCAGCCCAACTGTAAATGGCAACGGTTTGAGCGCGGGTGGATTCGCTGTCAGGTCATAAAATTCGTGCAGCGTTTCGATGTTCCAGCCAATCGGAATATTCATGCTCAACAGAATTTGTTGCAGTTCAAGGATTTGTGCCGCGTTGTTTTCAAGCGTTTGGTCTGCCGTTGTGTTACCCTGATTTTGCTTCTGACGCAGGTTATCCAGTTGCTTGACCGCCTGATCCGCTACCGTCGTGCGCAGAACCGGGTTTTGGATCAGCTTATTGGCGATGGCGATGGTATCAATATTAAATAGCCCGGAAATAAGCAACCCGATCAGCAACAGAAAAAACTGGGTGCGTTGTTTATACCAGCCGGAAATTCGATCCATCGAATTATCGAACCAGTTTTCAAACATGGTGCGAAATTTGGTGATGTCGTTCCCCGCCTTGTTCATCAAAGAAATGAGCGTCGGTTTGAGGGGCGAAGAGTCGGGCAGTTTGTTGATTGCATCACGCCACGTCTGCGCATCCAGGGTTGACCAATCTGGCGGGGTGGTCACAGTAGTGGTTGGCATTCCGTTGGCGTCCGGGCTGACACGGAAGATTGTGTCGAAGATAGCCAGCGAAAATTCGCGTGCATGGATGTATGCGGGGCGCTTCGTGCCTTCCAGCGTCGGTGCAACAACCGTATTGTTGTAAAAATGATCAACATAAGGTTCTGCCGGGTGCGGATCGGGTTTATTGAAACCCAATAGAGCAAGCGTTGAGCGAACCAACCCCTTGCCATATAGCGCCGCCTGTTGCGGGTTCATGAACAAACTGCGTATAAATTGCTCCAACCCTTGCGCCCGCAGATTGAACATCGAACTGAATACTTCGTTGAGCGCCGAAGCCATGATGCTCAACACCAGATAGACCAATACCAACCCTATCGCTACATCCAGAATACCCGACCCGAAAAGCCCGCCTTGCATATTCGCGCTCCCAGTGTGTGAAGGTCAGCCTGATATTATGTCACCTTGCCACATTCCGGCAAGGCTGATACATGGTCTCATTTTGAAAGTTGTGGCATATTCGGTGCTTGACAGACTACAAAATGGATTATAATAGTGAATATATGAGCAATCGTTCATATATTGAGATCAATTCTCAATTGGGTTCTGCGGCAAAGACGCTCTCGCTGGAAACCGCCACCAGAGTCGCCGAAGTATTCGCGGCAATATCCGACCCGACGCGCGTCCGAATTCTGGCGGCGCTGGCAAACCGGGAACTCAACGTCCGTGATATTGCCACTGTGGTGGAGTTGAGCGAATCGGCAACCTCTCACCAACTGCGGTTGCTGCGAACACAGCGCATTGTACGCGCACGCAAGGAAGGCCGACAGGTATTTTATGCTCTGGACGACGAGCATATCCGCGACCTGATGCAACGCGCGATTGAACATATCGAACACGAATAAGGCCGTTCTCAGGCTGGACGGCTTGGCAGGAGCTATCCATGTCTGAGATGAAAGCGTTGGAAGCAGTTAAACCTGCTCCGCATGTTGACGAAGAACATGATCATGAGCATCATCACGACCATGACCACGATCATGGTGAACATGCAGGGCATCATCATGGCACGGCACCGACCTTCCTGCCCCATTGGATGCAGGAGCGCTGGACGCTTGTCCTGATCAGCGCCGCAGGTATTTTTTATCTGATCGGCTGGATTGGCGGCAGCTATCTCGGATTCCCCTCACTATTGGCAAATTTTTTCTTTGTTCTGGCCTATATCGCAGGTGGCTACGATGTTACGCTGGAAGCCATCCCGGAACTGTTGAAGGGAAAATTCAATACCGATTTGCTGATGATTCTGGCGGCACTCGGCGCAGCAACACTCGGTGAACTGCGCGAAGGGGCATTTCTGCTGTTCCTGTTCAGCCTCGGACACGCGGGCGAACACTATGCACTGGATCGGGCGCGGAACTCCGTTCGGGCGCTCGGTTCATTGACGCCAAAAACAGCGTTGGCGCGCCGCGATGGGCATGAAACAGAACTTCCGGTTGAACAACTTCTTGTCGGGGATGTGGTGATCGTCAGGCCAGGCGCGCGGTTACCTGTAGACGGCGAAATCCTGATGGGTCGTTCCGGGATTGATCAATCCCCGATTACGGGCGAATCTGTCCCGGTTGATAAAGAAACCGGCGATTTGGTCTACGCCGGATCGATTAATGGCGAAGGGGCGCTGGAAGTCCGGGTTACCAAACTGGCAAAGGATAACACGCTGGCGCGCGTCATGCGGATGGTCGAAGAAGCCGAAGCACAGCAATCTCCAACGCAACAGGCTGTAAATAAATTTGAGCGTGTGTTTGTACCTGCGGTATTGATCGTTACGGCGCTGGTTATCATTGTGCCGCCACTGCTGTTCAGTGTGCCATTTGGTCTGTCGTTCAGCCGCGCGATGATGCTACTTGTTGCCGCTTCGCCCTGTGCGCTGGCGCTGGGTACTCCGGCAGCGGTACTGGCTGGAATCGCACAGGCAGCGCGTAACGGCATCCTGATCAAAGGTGGCGTGCATCTGGAAAATCTCGGACGTCTGAATGCTATCGCGTTCGATAAGACCGGGACGATCACACATGGGCGTCCCGAAGTCACAGACGTGATCCGCCTGAACAGTCAGACAGAAGCTGAACTATTGGCGCTGGCGGCGGCACTGGAAACGCGCTCCGGGCATCCATTGGCAAAGGCAGTTGTTCGCGCTGCACAAAATCGGAACCTGATCTTGCCGACGCTGGGCGAAGTTGAATCCCTGACAGGACGCGGGTTGAAAACACAACTGAACAATCAGGCGGTCTATCTTGGCAATCTGCGCCTGCTGGATGAAATGCAAATCAACGTTACCCCGGAACTTCGCAAGCAGGTCGAAGCGATGGAGAACAGCGGCAAGACCAGTATGGTTCTGGCGATAGGGTCAGAAGTTGTTGGCATCATTGGCTTGGCGGATACGATTCGCCCGAACGTATCGAAGATAATGACCGCGCTCAACCAAATCGGAGTGAAAGAAACTGTCATGCTGACCGGGGACAATCCGCGCGCTGCCGCTGCCATCGCCAGGCAAGCCGGGTTGACCGATGTCCGCGCCGACCTTATGCCGGAAAACAAGGTCGAGGCAGTCAGGGGACTCAACGCGAAGTATCAAATCACCGGGATGGTTGGCGATGGCGTGAATGATGCCCCCGCGCTGGCAAACGCGACAATCGGGATTGCAATGGGCGGTGCAGGGACAGATGTCGCACTGGAAACCGCAGATGTTGCGCTCATGGGCGATGACCTCTCCAAACTGCCGTTTGCGGTGAAGCTAGGCCGGGCAACGCGAATGATCATCGTTCAAAATCTGGGAATTGCCCTCGGCGTGATCGTCTTCCTGATCATCACTTCGCTGTTCGGGCTGGCGACTCTGGGGGCTGCTGTTGTGCTTCATGAAGGCAGTACGATTGTTGTGGTGTTGAATGCGCTACGGTTGTTGGGTATTAGGGAGGACGCCACGTTAGCCCTGGATTAGCCTCTGATGAACTGCTCTTGAAAAACTATGCCAAAGGATCAAAATAACACGCTTGGTAGTAACCCGGATTAACAACCTTGCCGCAGAAAGCGAAGCGTGCTAATGATCCAGATCGAAAATTTGCGTAAGTCCTACGGCGCGATAGAAGCGCTGCGGGGCGTCCAATTTGCCGTACAGGAAGGCGAAATTGTCGGCCTGTTGGGGCCAAATGGTGCTGGCAAATCCAGCACCATCAAAATCCTGACCGGGTATATGCACCCGGACGATGGAACAGTCACTGTCGACAAACTCGATGTATTGACCCATACGCGCGAAGTACAGGCGCGAATCGGTTATCTCTCCGAAAATACACCGCTGTACCCGGCACTCTCTGTTCAAAATTACCTGAAGTTGATTGCCGACTTGCGCGAAGTCCCGGAAGATAAGCAACCGCAATATATTTCGGATGCGATTCATGCTACCGGGCTGGCGAACTATCGGACACGCCGTATCAGTCAACTCTCGAAAGGGTTGCGTCAGCGTGTCGGACTGGCGCAGGCAATCCTGCATAAGCCGCGTCTGTTGATTCTCGATGAGCCAACCGTTGGCCTCGACCCGACACAAATTGTCGAGATACGCGGGCTAATCAAGCGTCTCTCCGCACACAGCACCATTTTGTTTTCGTCGCACATCCTGTCCGAAGTCGAGGCGCTTTGTGATCGGGTCGTGATCATCATCAACGGGCAAGTCAAGGCCGACGCCCATCTTGCGGAACTCGCCGCAACGAACAACACGATTCTGGCCTTCCAACATGCACCTGTCGATGACGCTCCAATTCGGGACGCATTGGGCAAACTGAAAGGTGTGCAAAAACTCGAAGCATTCACGACACGCGATGGCTATCCGGCCTATCGTATTGTGAGCGACAGCGATATTTCGCTCGCAGTATACGACGTAGCGCGCAAAAATGATTGGCCGTTGCGCGAATTGCGGCGCGACGTTCAGACCCTCGAAACTGTGTTTAACCAACTGGCGACTTCGGCGTAAACCATGAAACAGACAATTTCTATTACACGTAAAGAACTCGACAGCTACTTTGGCTCTCCGATGGCGCTCATCTTCGTCGGGGTGTTTCTTGCGGCAACGCTGTTTGCCTTTTTCTGGGGCGCGTCCTGGTTCAGTCGCGGGATTGCAGATGTACGCCCGCTGTTTCAGGGCATTCCCCTTCTGCTGATTTTCCTGATTGCAGCGCTTACCATGCGTCAATGGAGCGAGGAGCAGCAGACCGGAACGCTGGAAGTGCTGCTGACGATGCCTGTGCGTTTGACGCAATATGTCGTTGGCAAGTTTATCGCTGTGTTAGCGCTGGTAGCCGTTTCACTATTGCTGACGTTCTCGCTGCCGCTGATGGTTATCCTCCTGGGGCGACCTGATCCCGGCACAATCATCGCGGGGTATATTGCGGCGCTCTTGCTGGCCTCGGCCTATACTGCGATTGGATTGTTCATCTCGTCGCGTACCGATAATCAGATCGTCGCGCTGATTCTAACCGTGCTGGTCTGTGGTGCGTTCTATCTGATCGGCACGACACAGATCACCGGGCTGGTGAGTACCAACATCAGCGAGATTTTCCGCGCACTTGGTACAGGCAGCCGCTTTGAATCGGTAGAGCGTGGCGTGATTGACCTGCGCGACCTGCTCTATTATGGTTCAATCACAATTGGTTTTCTGGCGCTCAATGTCCTGTCGCTGGAATCCAAGCGGTGGAGTGCGGGCAAAATCCTGCGGGATGCGCGCCGCAATCGCGTCTTGACGGTACTGTTGATCATTTTCAACCTGATCGCATTCAACGTCGTGACCTATCGCATCCAGACCGCGCGCCTCGACCTGACACAAAATGGCGAATATACGCTCTCACAAGTCACGCGCGATCTACTCGGCAGCTTGCAGGAACCTTTGCTGATTCGCGGTTATGTCTCGCAAAAGACGCACCCACTCATTGATCCACTTGTACCGCGCGTGCGTGACCTGCTCCGCGAATACGAAGTTGCCTCAAATGGCAAACTGAAAGTTGAATTCATTGACCCGATTGCGAACCCGGAACTGGAAGCAGAAGCCAACCAGACCTATGGCATCCGCTCACGCCCGATTCAAATCTCGGATCGCGCTGGTGCTTCGGTCAACAATGTGTATCTGAGCCTGCTCTATCGCTATGGCGACCAGAATAGCGTTCTGGATTTATTCGATATTCTGGACATCAACAATGCTGGTGGAACAACTACTGTGCAGTTCCGCAATCTGGAATATGACTTGACCAATACCCTGCAACGGGTAGTCTATGGTTTCCAGAATATTGATTCGGTGCTGGCTGGTTTGCCACAACCCGCCAAACTGACGCTCTACGTTACGCCGAACACACTCCCGAATTCGGTCAAGACCGTGCCGGATACGATCAAAACGGTGGCGACAGATTTGCAGAAGCGTGGTAACGGCAAATTTGAATATGTCGTTGCCAATGCCAGTGACCCGGCATCGAAGATAGATGTGGCTTCGCTGCGCACCAAATATCAGATCGAGCCGATTTCCGCCGGATTCCTCTCCAACGATTCATTCCTGCTACATATGGTTCTGGAAGTTGGGCCAAAGTATCAGGTGATTTTCCCGTCCGGGAAATTCAGTGAGTCGGAAATACGTCAAAGCATCGAAGCGGCGCTGAAACGGGTAGCTCCCGGCTTCCTGCAAGTCCTGGGTGTGTGGACGCCATCGCCGGATTATGCCGCGCAGCAACAGGGCGCACCGCAATCGCTGCAACAGTTTGATACCATTCTCGCAAGCCTGCGCCAGAGTTATGATGTGCAAACGGTGAACCTCTCTAATGGTGTCGTACCGCCGGAGATCAACGCACTGGTCTTGTTTGCGCCGCAGAACCTGGGCGACAAGGAGTTGTATGCCATCGATCAATACCTGATGCGCGGTGGCGCAGTATTCATCGCTGCAAGCAACTATAAGCTGTCGCTCACCCAGCAGGGCGGTTTGCTGATGCAACCGATTCAGGGTGGTTTGACGGATATGCTTGCCAGTTATGGCATCAAGATTGAGAACACGCTGGTTCTCGACACCCAAAATGCGCCGTTCCCGATTCAGGTGGCACGCACTGTAAACGGGACCCGTGTGAACGAGATTCAGACGATCAACTATCCGTTTTTCGTGGATGTTCGGCAGGATGGAATGGATACCAGCGGATCGATTCTGGCTGGCGTACAGTCGGTAACGCTTAGTTACCCTTCACCGATCACCCTGAGCATCGCTACCGACACTGCGGTCAATCGTACCGTTACGACGCTGCTCAAGTCAACGGCGAAAACATGGACTACCGAAGATACAAACATCCAGCCGAATTTACAGCTTTATCCGAATAACGGCGGTTTCCCCGTCGGAACGGCGACGGGCGCACAGACGCTGGGCGTTGCTGTTCGTGGCAGCTTCACCAGCTTCTTCAAAGGCAAGCCTTCGCCATTGGCGGCTTCTGCACCTGCGGCGCAACCAACCGCGCCCGCTGGCGTCACACCGACCCCAAGCCCGACGCCCGCACCGGAATCGCTGGCGCAAATTTCGCAATCGCCAGACAGCGCACGCCTGATCGTGATCAGTAGCGCAGAATTCCTGAATGACAACCTGCTGGAATTGTCACAGCGCTACAGCAATGGGCGTTCGGCACAGAACAATCTGCAAGTTGTTGAGAACAGCATCGGGTGGTTTACGCAGGATAGCGGTCTGGCGAGCATCCGCGCCAAAGGCAATACCAACCGTCTGCTGCGTCCGCTGGTAGAAGGAGAACAAACGCGCTGGGAGGCATTCAATTATGGCTTTGCAGTCCTCGCGCTCATCGCGCTGGGGGTACTATGGCAGGTGCGTAAACGCAGCGAGAAACCGATGAAACTGTTACCGCCGTCCGATGCAGGCAGCGCCGCGTGAGGTAGACCATAAAATGAGATTAAATCGAACCAATCTGCTCCTGATCGGCCTGCTCATCCTTCAAATCGTTCTGGGCGCAGTGTCCACCCTGAGTGGAACACAGGCTGTCGAATCGTCGCGCGGGCCACTGCTCAATAACTTTACGCCGGAAATGGTCAGTAAAATCGTGATTACCGATGGCAGCGACAAGACCAAAAAGCCGCTGACCATCGCAAAGAGTGGCGAAAACTACGTTCTACCGGATTTCGATAACTATCCAGTCGATGCCAGCAAGGTTTCCACGCTGACAGCATCACTTCGCAATCTGGATACGCGCCGTTTGATCGCGCAAAACAAAAGCAGTCAGAATCGCCTGAAAGTTGCATCCGATGCGTTTGACCGTCAGCTTGTCTTGCGTGTTGGCGATAAAGACCTGACGCTCTATCTCGGTACGGCAAACGAGGCAAGTGCTGCCTATACACGCCTGAGCGATTCGGATGCTATCTACCTGCCAACGGGTCTATCAGTCAACGATGTAAGCGCAAACCCGGTGACATGGGTGAATCCAGCCTATCTCACACTCGCCACTGACGACGTTGTTGGGCTGACTGTTGAAAACAGTGCCGGGAAATTTGTTTTCAGGAAGGAAAGCGGTACATGGGCGCTCTCCGACATGCCGTTGAACGCTAGTGAAAAGTTCAATGCAGACGCCGTAACCTCGCTGGTTTCGCAACTGGGGACGGTTTCACTATCTGCGCCGATTGGTGTGAAGGCTGACGATAAATTGGGTATGGCGAAACCGAGCGCGATCATAACGATCCAGACGCGCAAAACGTTACCACCAACCGCTACACCACCGCCGACAGCTACCAGCGTCGTGTCGATTGGTGGGAACCCGCCACCGCTACCGCCACCTGGCACTATCGCGCCGCCTGCTTTTGAAGAGAAGACGGTAACGTTACAACTCGGCGCAAAGCTGGAAAACGGGAACTATGCGCTCAAATCGTCCGAGTCGATGTTCTATGTCGAAACCGGAGCAGGATTCGCTACCTCGTTCGTGGAACTCAATCGCAGCAAGATAGTCACTGTTATACCGACAGTTGCGCCAACAAATACGCCGTTCGGCCCGCTGGCACTGCCGACCAACACACCAACTGCTGTAACACCAACAGTTGCCGCCCCAACGGTAGTGCCACCAACGACCAGTGTAGCAACCGAAGTGCCGCCAACAATCAGTGCTTCAACGGCAACCGTCACAGTAACGCCTACGGCTACTCTGACGGTGACTGCCACCCCCTAGCGTTTCTAAATCATGGGAGGTGAGGTTAACCTCACCTCTTCGGTTTTCCTGATCCCGGCGTTTTAGTCGGGATCAACTGTACGGCAAGTGGTCAACTTCTATTTAAAGAGCGTGTTCTGCATCTGTACGCGCACAATCGCGGAATATGGAATGCAGACCGTCTTTATATCCTTATCGGTACTCCCCATCTGGATTGATCCAAGACACACATAATCTTCGCCAATCTCGACGATGCTGTTTGCCGAGGCGTTGATAGTGCCGACCACCAATCCCTGTGTGCCAGCGGCAACAGGTGGCGCATAGGATTCAACCGTAAAAGGAAACTTCGGATCGTTTTTGGCCTGCTGCTGAATAAGCTGGAAAATATTTTGCATACTCTTTGCCTGGGCGTTGGCAACTGCGCTACGACTCAAAAACAGGATCGTCAGGGTTGCGATGACGATGGCAAACAGCAGGGTGAAGGTCGTCAAAATGAAACGTCGGTTTTGCACTATGTTTTCTCCTGTGAGATGAATTCCAATTATATGGATAATTTGAAATCCAGCATACGCCGATGGCAATCTTGCAATCCGCGCAAATCGGTTATAATCCACCTATCCTGTTTCCACCGTTTTAACAAACTGTACTCAACCGACTATTAGCCAACGATTGATCGATTCAGACCAATTCGTACCATTGTTAGTTAGTGTTTTTTGAAAAAAATTGCCGACTTAATTTCTGCGCCTCTTTCAAAAAGGATCGAAATATGCCGCGTCTTTCCTCTTCGTACCGATTACGCTGGACGTTCGCCTTTCTCATTGCGGTTGCGCTGGTCATGGCTTTCGCCAGCATGGAACCACAGCAAACCGCTTACGCAGGATACCTCACCGCGACAGTCGCACCGTCGCAACCGCCAACCGCCGCAGCAACACAGGCCGCAACCGCCAGCGCTACTCACAGCAGTTCCCATTCAGCAATTCAGGCGCTCTTCCGAAGCGCACTCACCAACTGCGCAGAAAATCCCGTCAATAATTTTACGCCCGATCAAATTCGCGCCGACCCGAATGTCTTTTCGTGGTTCGCATTTTTACACTTGAACTGCCCGCTGATTGGGAGCTTCCCGCCGATAGTGAACTGGGAATCGTGGCGTCCAACCTATAGTGTTTATTTGCCGGGGGGTGGTGCGCCCCCACGCTGGGGCGCTGTAATCCCACGCTATCTGGATGACCAGCCGGAAATCTCCGGGCATAGCGTTGTAGATAATACCGGGCAACCGATCCTCTACGAAATCAAGATGAATCGCCCGACTTTTGAATATATCAACTTCCGCGAACTGTATAGCAAGACGTGTCAGATTGTGTGGTTCAATGGACAGCCCTGCGACGGCAACCTGCAAGCGATCCAGTTCCCGCGTGACTCCTACGAAGTCAAGGCAGCGTGGATTATCCTCAAGCCGGGCGACCCGAAGAACAGTCGCTATTACACGGTTCAATCGCGCTATCAGGATAAAAACGGCGTCTGGCAGGATGTTCTTGCCGGACTCGGTGGTTTGCATATCACCAGCAAGGCGCTCCCGAATTGGGTTTGGGCAACCTTTGAACAGGTTGATAATCCGCAAATCAAGGACGCTCCCGTTGTTGTCCCAACACCGCCAGAAGTGCAGGAACTCAATGATTTGTTCCATGCGTTCATAAAGGAAGACGATCCCGATTCGGTCTGGCAATACTATATCCTGCGGGGAACACAGATCGATTTCACGAATCCCGATGGCAGTCCAACGATCCTTGCCAATACGCTGATTGAATCCAACTTCCAGAAAAGCTCTTCGTGCATCACCTGTCATGCGCTCTCGACACGCGGTTCGGCCAGCGAGGGACGTTTGCCATTTTTCAGCGTCACCAGCACGGGCGTGCAGGGCTATGTCGGTAGTCTGAGCGATCCGAACAACAAATACTTCGATGCGTTTGAAACGCCTGTATGTTTCAGCCCGCAGACGTTCTCCTTCGTGAATTGTCAGACCGGGGTGCTGGTCTACAAAACGATGGATTTTGTCTGGTCGTTCCGCGAAGCGCAGTAGGAGACAACCACATGGGAATCCTGCAACGCCCACGTGCCGCTTTCAAAGGCGTCTTTACCGTTAATCCGCCAACTGCCAATAACGATAAGGTTGGTATGACCATCAATCAGGATACGATTGAGGTCAACCAGCCAGATACACCGCCACCGCTGAATGATGCCGAACTGCGTCTCTGGATGATGAAAACGCGCGATGTCCAAAACCCGGATGGCTCATCTACCATCTGGCTGAACAGCTATTACAACTATTTTGGGGATGGCAGCTTTGCGTTCAGCGCTCCCAATGGCGATGGAACAAATCGCCGTACCAGCATGACCTCCGGCACATTGTCAAACGGGAACATCCTCACGCCGGGTCAGGACAGTTTCCTGAATGGCACGGTTGAGATTTTGGGCGATCCGTTTTTCGATAAACCTGGCACTGCCAAGATGCTCGATCTTGACCCGACGGGTATTTTCAATACACAGATATTCAGCGGACAGTTCCGCGTTGTGCAGTATGACGCGAATGGAAACGCTTTCGTCATGTTGAGTGGGCAAGACCCGACACGCGCCTACATCCGCTGTATCACTGGGACGCGCAACATTGCGCCGGGGATTAATCCGCAGTTGGGTGGTGCAGCCTACTGGCAGCTTGCCCTCCCCCTTTCTGGTCTGACTTTCCAACAACCAGAGCAACCCTCACAGGTGCTATCGGCCTTGCAAACAGCAGCACAAAACGGAATCGGGCTGGTGGTGCGTTTCGTGACCTATTACACCGATGATGGAATGCCGGAAGACCAACTGGCGCAGCTTTTCGCCGCAAGTGGTTACAACAAGGCGATTTATAACCCTTCAGTGGGCTTAATCGTTGGTACGATTGGAGCGTGGTCGAACGCTAACGAACTCGGTTCGACACCTACGGGGCGCTGGCTCTACCCGAATGCAAGCATTCCGATCCCGACGGCACAATATGAGACTGTGCCGCTGCAACGTGGCCCGATGCCACTGGTCAAACGCAACACCAGCGACCCAACCCCTGTTTACTTCCTGCAACCGGGGCCGTTTTATGTCGATACGGTCAATCAGAATATCGTGCTGGATTTCGGCATGACCATCCCGGAAGATACGGGTTTGAGCAACCCGCCAGCACCCGGCGATCTCCAAAAGACAAATTACGGCACAATGCGCGTGACAGTCACCAGCAAGGGAGTAGAGCAAAACGTTACTACCTTGCCCTATAGCATGTATGACCGAACCGCTTATGAACTCACTGGCGGAATCATTGAATTACCCTATCCCGCCAGTCTCACGTCAATAATCACTGCACCAGACGCGATCCTGAAGTTTTATGCTGATGCGACGGGCAACACGCCGATTTTACAGGAAATCGCCTATCCTTCGATTGCAACGGATGATTACTGCATGTATCTCATGGTTGGCGAGACGGTCACGACGCGCGTGCAGGTCTTGCTCAAAGGCGTTCCGGCGGCAAACGTGACCCTCACGCCATCGCAATATGCCGTATTCAACAAAGGTGGTGGCGATAGCGGATTGGTGAAGAAGGCGATCCTCGAAATCACTGCACCAGAACAGCCAATCGTACAGATCATCAATTCGACGATCACCACCGACGCCAATGGATATGCCGACGTAGTTGTAAAGGGCGTGAGGCCGGGGATTGGCACGATACGCTATCAGGGGCCGGGAGATACCTTCAACCCGACGATGGGCTATCCACCGATCCCGAATATGTATTTCGGATACTGCTTCTACAACAGTTTCCGCGTGTTGCCCAACGACAATTACGACAATATCCCGGATTCACAGATAACGTGGGATTTGGTCTATCGGGAAGTGATGCGCTTCTACTACCTGATCTATCCCGGCATGTTCGCGCGGCTGGATTTGCAGAATGAATCAACGGCGCGCAGCTTTGCCAGCGTGATTCGCGCATTCACTGCGAAGAATACGTGGGAT
>CAYSOC010000052.1:0-13733 GCA_964432445.1 uncultured Anaerolineaceae bacterium | reverse complement strand
CGTATATGCCTGTCACGCGCGAACTTTCCGACGGAAAACGGAAATTGTTGCAGCGCTGGTGTGCGTTGAACGAATAAAAATCGATCTTATTGTAAACCCGGCGCTAAAGCACCGGGCTATGATCCATAAAAAGTCTGCCTGCCATTCCGTTCGCCTGACCTGACAACATTGTCTTTTGAGGCTCCATAGATCAAGCGGGCAAACATCATTCGCCCGGTTTTAATTGCTTATAGCCCGGTGCTTTAGCGCCGGATACATGATTGCATCTACGCCATAAGGACAAATCAAAATGAGCCTTTTCGACCTGCCGCGCGTGCATTTCAGCGGAACGTTCATGACGAATCCGTGTACCACCAACAACGACGACATCAACTATCTGAATAACTATGTCGACATGACGGTGAACAATCCGCAAGGGTTACCCGATCCACAGTTCAAGCAATTTTTGATGAGCCTGAAAACGGGTACAGGTACGCCGTTTGATAACAAGTACATCAATGCGGGCTGGAACTATTTTGGCGATCACGGTACAGATTTCACCGATCCCGATAACAACCCGGCAAAAATCACGATGGCGCGTCTCCCCGGCGATGTCAGTCCGCCCACCTCTGACCCGATGCTCGGTGCAGCAATCAACATTGCCGGGATGTATATCGGTGATAACCGGATGAAGGCCGTTATGGTCGATGTTGACCCTGCCAGCAATTTCTCCGTGCAAATCTTCGGTGGTGCTATCGAGATCAAGGCACAGGATGGAACAACGCTGCTCAGTGCAGAGGGCGCGTTCGTCTGCTATGCCCGCTGGATGTTCATGTCACGCACACCACAACTTCCCCCGGATCAGGGGTCATCTGTTGTGTGGCAGTTCGGTATCCCGACCAGCCAGATCACATTCAACCAAAGCATGTTGGCACAATCACCGACCTTGCAGTCGCTTTCGCACGCCCTCAGCCAACCCGGAATACAGGGCTTGACGCTGCAATTCGATATTTATGAAGTGACGCCTGTCTACACGCCGCTTGACCTGTATAACCAGTTTTTCTCCAAAGGGATCGAACAAATCAACCCGGCGTTTGGCAATATGACCGGAACGCTTGGCCTGTGGAATGTTGGCGAAGTCAGCACAATGCCCGGTGGACGGGTTCTTTACCCGATCATCCCGACGCCGCCACCTTCAAAGAAACCACAGTTGACGCAAGACGCACCGCAACCCTTGCCGCAACTCGGACAGGCGACTGCATGGATCGATACCTCGCGGAAAGTTGTTCTCCTGAATCTGGCAAATACTATCTCGCAATCCGCGCCGGGACAGGGGAAATATTATTATGGCGATTTGCAACTGGCGATCAGCTATTTTGAGGGGGGTGTCTATAAAACCGCACCGCTGGCAACGCTGCCATACCAGAGCAGTAACCCTGACCCCTATGCCAGCTATAACGAAACAGCCTATCGGCAGGCTGGCGGCTTTATGCAGGTGAGCTATGCGGGCAGCATCGGTGAACCATACATCAATAACGGGCAATTATTGATCATGGTGTCCGGCACACCCTATACCCATCTTGCCGCCGAACTTCCCTATGCAAACGCGATGATCGACCAATTCGGCGTCTATGTGACCGCTGGTTCAACTGTCACTATCCCGATTCGGACAGAGTTTGCCGGAAAACCATCCAGCGCGCACCTGACGGGGCAGGAATTCCGCTGTGTCGTATATTTGCCCAAAGACCCGAACTGTCCTGGTTCGTTGAGTGGTGGCGGATTTGCTTGCTGTCAGATGACTGTGCCTGTCAGCAGCGCTAACCCTTCGATCATGAGTTTCGAGCAATCGTTCACGACAGACACCAACGGGAACTATCAACTGGCGATCAAGGGACTCGCGCCGGGGTTGAGTTTCATTCGGTTTGTGCCAGACGCGCCCCCGAACGGGAACCCGGATGCACAACAACTTTATAATATCGTGAGCCTTGTCCAGAACGATCCAGACAATCCGCTAAACACCTACCCATCGTGGCAATACGATTTCTATATGGCGGTGCGTGTCTTGCCGACAGATTCCAATCTGGACAGCATCCCGGACGCACAACTGATCGGGGCAGATGGCTGGAACAAGGTCGTTTATCCAACCGTGTTCCAATACTACTACCTGCTCTATCCAGCAATGTCCAAACGGATCGATCTCTCGAATTACAGTTCGATGCAGTCCTTCGCCGGATTGATCAGCCGGATGATCGGATCGGGGAACACCGCCAGTACCACCTATATGCCGATCACCCGCGAACTGTCAGACGGTAAACGTCGCCTGATTCAGCGCTGGTGTGCGCTCAATTCGTAGCCGCGATACTGAGACCCGGCTGAATTGCGTTCAGTTTTGCCCTATGGCTTGCCGTCTCCGTTCGCGGTTTTAGCCTGACTGGTTTCTCAACCCCGACGCTGAAGGGGGGTGACCCACCCTAAGTTCCTCCCCGCCAGCGAGGAGGGACTTCCAAACCCGTGTGACCTGGTTCTCTTTCCCTGCTTGGAGGAAAAGGGTCAGGGTGATCCTTTTCAGACGGTCTCCAGATGTCCCCGATTTGCCAGCATATAGTCATTTTGCACAATTGGCGAGTATAATCAGACATGCTGCGCAAGCAGTGCTGTCGAAAAAATTAAAGAGGAAAATTTGCTATGTCCAAACGATTTTTGCTAACGCTGTTGGCAGTGGTTGCGGTCTGTAGTGTGGCGCTCTCCCCCTCCCAGCGTAGCCACGCTGCTGTCGAAATCACATTCTGGCACGCTATGACGGGTAATAACCAGAAGAATGTGACAGCCCTTGTCGATGCTTTTAATGCCTCTCACTCCGATATTCACGTCACGGAACAAAATAAAGGCAGCACCTATAACGACGCTCTCAACGCCGTTATCGCTGCATCACAACAGAAGCAGGGGCCGAATGTCGCTCAAATTTTCGATCTCGGTACGCCTCTGGCGATTGATTCCGGCTTTTTCACGCCGGTTGAATCGCTGCTTACTGCCGATCAATTGAAGCAAATCCAGGGCGATGTTGCTGGTCCTATCCTGTCCTATTTCACGGTCAACGGCAAGCTGAACTCACTTCCCTGGAACAATTCCAACCCGCTGCTCTATTACAACAAGGATATGTACAAAGCGGCAGGGCTTGATCCCGAAAAACCACCGACAACATGGCAGGAACTGCAAGAACACTGCGCCAAACTGATGGCCGCCAATGTCGCCCCGAACTGCATCAGTATGCAGATTTATGGCTGGTTCTTTGAGCAATGGATGGCGTTACAGGGCGCAGAACTGGCAAACAATGGCAATGGGCGTTCGGGACGCGCTACTGAAACCAACCTGACCAGCGATGCTGCCAAGAACATCATGACATTCTGGAAAGAGCTTGCCGACAAGAAGTATTGGGTTTCGACAGGCAAGCTGGAAGATGGCACAGGCGCACGACAGATTTTCGCCTCCAAGCAGGCTGCTATCGTGATTGATAGCACTGGTTCGTTGGGTGGTCTGCGTCAAAACGCGAAAGATTCCGGCTTTGAACTCGGCACGGGCTTCATGCCAGCAAATGCTAAAGTTGATCGCGTCGGTGTAATCATTGGCGGCGCAAGCCTGTGGGTCGGGGCGGGACACTCTGAGGAAGAGAACAAGGCAACTATCACCTTCCTGATGTGGTTGCTCGCGCCCGAACAGATGTCGGCATGGCATCAGGGAACGGGCTATCTGCCAATTACCAAAGGCGCACAGGCGTTGCTGGAAGGCAAAAACTGGTTCAAGGAGAATCCGGGTCAAAAGACCGCTGTCGATCAACTCAATGCCGCGAAGTCAACGTCTGCAACCGCAGGTGCGTTGATGGGACCATTCCCGCAAATTCGCACCATTGTTGATCAGGCGATTCAGGCGGTGACGACAGGAACGAGCGTTGACGATGCGCTGAAAGAAGCCAAGTCAAAAGCGGATCAGGCATTGGCAGACTATAACAGCCGTCTGGCAACACCCGCGAAATAGATAGCCAAACTCTAGCGATCCGGGTGTAGACTGACTTACATTCGGATTGGCAACTTTGCCTCTGCACCAACTGGTTGATGCAGGGGCGGATCACTTTTATTTTTTATATAAGAAAACCGGACAATGCAATCGCAACACTTTTTTCGCAATCGTTGGCTACCTTATCTTTTATTGCTCCCAACGCTGGTGATCCTGGTCATGTTTTTGTATTATCCAGTGATCAGTACCTTCCAACTCAGCCTCTATAAAGCCGCGCCAAATGGATTGGATTTGACTTATGTCGGGCTGGAAAATTTTGGAAAACTGCTTGATCCCAAACTGACCACCAATGAAAGTACCGGAGCAACGCAGCTTAAAGGCGAATATTTTCTGGTTCTGAGCCGCTCGATCACGTTTTCTGGCGTGATTGTGCTTGGAGGTCTGGCGCTTTCGCTGGGGCTGGCATTGCTGGCAAATCAGAAAGTTACGGGGATTCGTATCTACCGAACGCTTTTGATCTGGCCTTATGCAATCTCGCCTGCAATTGCAGGGGTGGTTTTTCTCTTCATGTTTAACCCGGTGGGCGTTGTCAATTATGCCATGAAGACGTTGCTTCATATCAACCCGAACTGGCTGGGCGATCCAGTGTTGACGCCACTCCTTGTGATGATGGCTTCGATCTGGAAAAATCTGGGCTATAACATGATTTTCTATCTGGCGGGTCTGCAAAATGTACCCACCGATCTGCTGGAGGCTGCCGCCCTTGATGGCGCAAATCGCTGGGAACGGTTCCGACGGATCACCTTTCCGCTGTTATCGCCATTCACTTTCTTTTTATTGATTACAAATCTGACTTATTCCTTCTTTGATATTTTTGGGACAGTCGATGTTCTCGCAGGGCCAGGGCCAAACAACTCCACAACGGTGCTGATTTATAACCTGTATCAGGATTTGCAAATCAACCATTCGACAGGAATGGCTGCGGCACAGTCCGTCTTGCTGTTCATCCTCGTGGCAGGCATTACGATTGTTCAGTTCCGAACCAGCGAACGCAAGGTGACTTATGGCGCTTAATTCTTTCGCAGGAGGTCGACGCAGACCGCGCATTCTGACTCATTTGACCTTGATCTTTGCGTGTCTTGTGGTGGGGTTCCCGATGATCTTCACGATCATCAAATCGACGCAGAGCATTGGACAAATTTTTGCCTACCCACCCGATTTCAATCCCGGCGTGAAGATTGCCGAAAATTATGCCGAGGCCTGGAAGACCAGCAATCTGAGCGTTTTGATGATCAATACACTGGCAGTGGCCTCGCTGGTGATGACAGGCAAGACATTTTTCTCGCTGCTGGCAGGCATGGCTTTTGTGTATTTCCGGTTCCCGTTGCGCGGCTTTCTGTTTCTCTTTGTCCTGCTTACCTTGATGATGCCCACCGACATTCTGATTGTGGCACTGTTCCGCTTGATGTTTTCGCTCGGCTGGTCAAATACATTTCAAGCGCTGGTAGTTCCGTTTCTGGCAAGCGCTACCGGGACATTCCTGTTTCGACAGCATTTCTCGAACATCCCCGGCGAACTGGCAGACGCGGCACAAATGGATGGCGCGGGGCCAATCCGCTTTCTCTTTGCAATCCTTATACCCATGTCGTGGAATGTGATCGGCGCGCTGGCGATGATTCAATTTATTTTTGTGTGGAATCAATATCTGTGGCCGTTGCTGATTATCAACGATAACCGACGGCAACTGGTACAGGTTGCCTTGAAAGGGATCGTCGTCAGTGCTTCCGATTTGGGCAATTGGGGCGTTGCGCTGGCCGCCGCAGTGATCGCCTCGTTGCCACCATTAATTATTTTTCTGTTGTTTCAGGAGAGTTTCCTGAAAGGATTCACTCTCACACGCGATAAATAATTCGCTCAGAAACACGGTGGTCAAAGTCCATCGCTAGCGAATGCGGGAAACTGTGCGAGAATCCAATAAGCCCTTCCCCGCCAGCGATTCAGAATCCGATACATTTTGAGACCCATGCCCCGGCTAAAGCCGAGGGCTAAACTCAAAAATAGAGTTGCAAGCGCAGAATTCTATCGAACATGGGTGATAAGAAGCAGGGTAGTGTGGATTTCTTTTCGGGCGCTTGTTACCTCTTTGAGTTTAGCCCGGTGCTTCAGCGCCGGGTCTGAGAAATCCCTCTGACTATAAACCTCTAATGAGCAGGGACTTCATCACCTCCAGACGAACAGCACACGGTTCAAACATATCCTGCTTATAAAAAAATCTTCGTAAGGCTTGCAAACGGCCTTCGATAAATCTTCAAAACTTTGTCCGATAATCATGGGCAGCAAAAGAAATTGCAACACCAGAGGAAAAAAATCATGAACCGTGTACGTCGCTCTCTCAACAAGTCCCTGCTCGCCCCGCTGATGGCAATGTTGCTTGTCGGCGGCACTATCGGAACAGTTTCCGCACAGGAACAAGACCCACAGCCGCCCGCCCCGGAAGATAACCAACTCGATATGCCATTCGCTGATAGTGGCTTCGAGATTGGCCTGGATGCGCAAGGCCCCGGCGGTGGACGTGGTGGCTTTGGATTCGTCAACGTGTGCAGCACCACATCCGAAACCGATGTTGTCGCAAAGGCACTGGGGATGACCGCCGCCGAACTCCGTCTCGCGCTTGTCAGTGGCAAGAGCATTTCGCAGATTGCCGCCAGCAAGAACATCGAAGTCACCAAGATTCAGGAAGCAATTCAGGCACAGCGCAAAGCCGACCTCGAACAGGCCGTGAAAGATGGGCTAATCACACAGGCGCAACTCGACGCTTTCAACAACGCACAAACCAACGCGCCCAAGCCGCCAATGGGTGGGAACAACATTCGCTTTGAAATTCGCGTCCCCGCCAACAATGTCGTTAATCGTATGGATGTCGCCGCGAAAGCCTTGGGGATGACCTGTGCAGATTTGGTCAAGGCAGAGCAGGCGGGCAAGTCTATTGCACAGGTCGCACAGGAAAAGAATGTGGCCGTACAAACCGTCATCGACGCTGTTGTGAATGCAGTCAAGGCCGCTGCCGCTCAGGATGTAAAAGAAGGGCTAATCACACAGGCACAAGCCGACGCCAAACTCTCCCGCGTTGCCAACGATGTCGGTCAGTGGGTCTATAGCACGCCGCGTCGTGGCCCCAACGGTGGCCCCGGTGGAAATCGTGGTGGTGGTCCCGGCGGCCAGCGTAATCCCGGCAACAACAATCAACCGCGCCAGCCGGGTCAGGGCGGTGGACAACCGACGGCTGTGCCACCCGCCGCGACTCCCGTCAGGTAAGCACACTTCCTAACCCCCACAAACGTACTCTATCCCGGTATCCGGGGTAGGGTATCGTTATGTTTTGCGCCCCAGGAATTTCTCTATTTCATCGGTGAGAGTTTCCATCGGGAGATGTAAACCGCGTTCCCACGCCGCCTGAAATGCGCTGCTGCCCAATTCGGCTTCAAGGTGTTCGCGTAATCGTGTTAACAACTTCCAGCGTTTTGCCCATGCCATCGGGAAGGGTTGGTTGATATAGGAAACCGTCACATCAAAAAAAGCACGCATGAACTCTACAACACGGGTTTTATCCCAAGTTTCGGACATAGAAACAAGGAAATAGGGCATGAATATCGGAACGAAGAAACCGGGGTGATTAAATGGCGCTGCCACAAAATAATCAGCAATATAGGTTTGAATCCTTTGAAAATTGCGTGTGCCACATCCTGCCAGCACTGTTCCAAAGGGAACCAGGGTCATGCGGAAATCGGGTGGCGTACCGGGTGGAAAGCCCTCATCAATCAATTTTTGTGCGGCAATATAATCTTCATCCCGTAGTGCAACAATGATTCCTCGAAGAACGAGGATAAACCCCTTGACGATGGGATCGTTTATGTCGGCGGCGTAAGGATAGCCTTCATCCAATAACCTGGACGCGCGTTCAAATTCCCCCTGAAAAATCAGATTGGCCGCCTGCAAGCTGGCATTCCATGCGACACCAAGCCGATCATTCATCTCATAGGCGATTTCTTTGGCTTCCTGCCAATAGCCAAACGCACGATCTGTGGTGTCGATGAAGCCACCCACCGAGCCGCCCATGTTGCGTAGCGAATTTGCCATTCCGATCTTGTCGCCCATCTCGCGGCGCAGATCGAGACTGCGTTTCACCAGAGTTACCTGTGTTGTCTGGTTCATCATCAGGTTATAGCTCCAGCCAAGATCATCCAGAAGCTGCGCGACATAAAATGAATCGCCAAGCTCTTCATAATGTTTCAGGCTAGCTTCCAGCAACGGAACGCCTTCGCCCTGATTGAATTGCGTGTGCGAAAGCCAATGGCCGACCAGCCGCTCACAGAATGCGATTTCGAGTTTATCTCCGAAGCGCTGCGCGATTTCCAGCCCGCGCCGAAACAACGGGAGCGGCGATTTTTCCGGGTAGCGCACCAGGACTCTGCCTGCAAGTAGCGAAGGATTCCCGTCTTCCGCGCTCCAGGATTGTCGTGCCAGTCGAAAGAGTTGTTCGCCATCCATGAAGCGATTCCGCAAGGTCAGGAAAAGATATAGCCCTTCCAGTGCAAGACTGGCAGTTTCTGCATCCTTGCGCTGCACTGCCCTTATCCATGCCGCACGAATATTTTCAAAATCGGTTTCAATAACGTTGAGGGCCTTCAGTTGACCATGCCCTTTGAGCGTTGGCGTATGCTGGGCAAGCAACCCGGAATAATATTTACTGTGGGCATCCTGAACCGCATTGATAGCGTTCGATGCTATCAGCTTTTCCTCTGCATATTGACGCAACAATTCATGAATCTCATAGCGCCCGGAAACATTGTCGCGCCGGAGCAACGATTTGTTGATCATGGTTGTGAGAGAGCGCAGAGTCGCACCCGTAATCTCCTGTGCGGCTTCTCGCGTAAACCCGCCACGAAACACCGAAAAGCGTGGAAACAGATCGCGTTCCTGTTCTGTCAGGAGATTCCACGAATATTCAAATAC
Organism: uncultured Anaerolineaceae bacterium; assembly: GCA_964432445.1. Classification (GTDB taxonomy): domain Bacteria; phylum Chloroflexota; class Anaerolineae; order Aggregatilineales; family UBA2796; genus JBBRMW01. The sequence continues at coordinate 4,730 of CAYSOC010000052.1, read as the reverse complement.
CGCGCGCAAACTACGTTGGCGCTCCGGCAGATCGTGCATATCGGTTTCGAGAAAATCCATACTCTGGGCGAGTTCACGCGCGATTTCCGATGGCGAAAGCGTCTCCAGCCATGCCGCAGCGAGCAGGATGCCAAGCGGCGATCCCTGTACCATCCGACAGATGCGCGCAACAAAAGCCAGGTCGTCAACTTCCAGTTGAAAATCGGCACGTACACGGCGCGCGCTCTGCATGAATAGCTTGACTGCGCCATATTCAAGCGCATCTTTGGGCGTCTCCCAGGTCGGGAAATCCATACCGCTGAGGATGAAGACTGTTTCGGCGCTCAGGTTGAGTTTCTCGCGGGAGGTCGCCAGAAATTTCACGGATGGCGCAGATTGTAAAATATCCTGCACCAGTGAACGCCCATCAATCAGGTGTTCAAAATTATCCATCAGCAACAGTATGTCTTTCTCGTGGAGATAGCCAAGAAGCTGCTGTTTGGCATCGCGTCCGTCCTGCTGAAAGGTATACCCGGTTGCCTCTGCAACAGTTTGCACCATATTTTCAGTAGACGATAGCGGCGCAAGGTCTACGAAATAAATCCCATTTTCATAGATAGCGGTGGTGGCGCGCGTCTGATGCAGCATTTTCCCCGCCAGTTCCAGCGCGAGGCGCGTCTTGCCCATCCCGCCCGGCGCAAGAATCGTCAACAGCCGGATCGCCGGGTCACGAACAATCTTTTCCAGTTCCGCGAGTTCATGCTCCCGTCCGACAAATGGCGTCGTCTGAATCGGCAGATTGCTCTGTATTGCATTCACCGCAGCTATCACAGGGGATGAGGTCGCAAAGCGGCTCGTCAATTCGTCGTTCGTGACCGGGATTGCTTTGGCTTGTACCCCGGCTGTCGTTTTGCTGGATGTCCCGGATAGCAATGCTTCCAGTTCAGCCCCAACCAGACGCATTCGCGGGATGCGTTCATCAGGATTTTTGTTCGTCATGCGGTTGATCAAATCGGCCAGCGCTGGCGAAATATCAGGGCGCAGCGCTTCCAAATCGGGCAACGGCTGGTTCAGAATGGAATAAATCAGCGCTCCGGGATTGGATGTTTTGAAAGGATGTGACCCCGCCAGCATCTCGAACAACATGATCCCGAACGACCATATATCGGAGCGTGGATCAGCCGGATCGCCCTGCAACAGTTCCGGCGACATATATGCCGCCGTCCCGACAGCCGTCCCGGTCTGCGTAATATCCGAATCCAGCGTATGCGCAATCCCGAAATCGGTAAGGCGTGGCATCCCATCGCTGGCGATCAGCACATTTGCAGGTTTAATATCCCGATGAATGATATTCAGACGATGCGCGCGGGTCAGCGCATCGGAGAGATCAAGGGCGATATTCAACACCTCTTTGAGCGGCAGGCGCGGCGTAGTATCCAGTATCTTATCCAGCGCGCCGCCTTCAACCAGTTCCATGATCAGATAATGCTGATCATTTTCCTGAACCGCGTCGAGCAACATCACAATATTGGGATGATTCAACTGGCGCAGCGCTTCCCCCTCGCGGATGAAACGCCTGACCATCTCTTGGGTCGCCAGTTCTGACTTGAGGATTTTAATCGCTACGGGGCTGTTGGTACGCTGGTCTATGCCGCGATAGACGTTCCCCATACCTCCCGACCCAATTTTTTGACCAATTGTATATCGACTAGCAACGTTGAGCGCCATAGACTTTATACCCAGGAGACAGGTTTATGTCTCATAATTCTATATCATCCCGGAAAATTGCAGATAGATGGTAGTGTGCCTGATCACGACCCCGGTGCTGTTGAATTAAAAAATATTCACCTTATAATCTGTCAACTATTTTAGACGATATGTCTATAGGGTACGATGTCAAATATACCACCTCCAAAACGAACGATTGGGCAATACGAATTAATTGATTTGCTTGGTAGTGGCGGCATGGCTTCAGTTTATCGTGGCTATCAAAAATCTATAGATCGCTATGTTGCAGTCAAACTGATCAAAGAAGACCAAAGTAATCCAACATTTCAAAAACGCTTTGAGCGCGAAGTTCAAATTATCTCCAGACTCGATCATCCGCACATCGTCCCGGTTTACGATTTTGGTAAAGAAGATGGGTTAATGTATCTGGCAATGCGTCTGGTCGAAGGCGGTAGCCTCGATGATCGGATGCAATCCAGAGCATTGAGTTTCCGCCAGATCGCCAAGATGCTGGATCAGATTGCATCGGCGCTCGAATCGGCACATGCCAATGGCATCGTCCACCGCGATTTGAAGCCAAGTAACGTTTTGCTGGATAAACAAGGGAATGCCTACCTGACCGACTTTGGGATTGCCAAGCCAATCGAGGATGTATCGGCATTCACGCAAACCGGACAGGTCACCGGGACGCCCGATTATATGGCCCCGGAGCAGTGGCGCGGCGAACTGCCCGATGGCCGCAGCGATATTTATTCACTCGGCATCATGCTCTACAAAATGTTGACGGGGCATGTTCCGTTCCATGCTTCCACCCTCTATCAGATGATGCGGCTACACATGGAAGCGCCTGTCGCTACGGTGTTGATCGAACGCCCGGACTTGCCCCCTGCTATCGACTATATCATTGCCAAAGCCACCGCTAAAAACAAGGAAGAACGATACACTTCAGCGGGCCAATTGGCAGAAGAATTCCGGGACGCAGTGACACCACTGTTGCGTAATCCTGCCAGCGATTACACCAGAACAACAGGGGAAATGGCTCCCGTTACCCCGACGCCGCAATATATCCCGACACAACCGCTGCCATCATCACCAACAACCGCTTCCACTCCCAAACCACGTCCGGCACGTTCCCGAAGCGCCCTCTGGATCGGGCTGGCGGCTCTTGTGGTCGTTTCGATTCTTGCCGGATTTTTGATCACCTCTTCAATCAGTAGAAACAAAGGCACTGCCAGCGCTGTTGCCATGCAACCCACGACACCCGCCGCAGTAGCAGCAACCTTATCCCGATCAACAGCCAGTGATGTGCCAGCAACAGCCCCGGCAGTGATTGCAAGCACGGCAACCAGCATTCCGCCAACAGCAACGCTTTTCCCAACCAAAACCCCAATCCCGCCAACATTTACGCCGTTGCCAACCAAAACACTCGTGCCGACAGCGACCCTCACCACCACACCGACACGCATCCCGCCAACGGCGACACCACTACCGAGCAATACACCAACTGCAACCAGCGTCCCACCCACTTTTACACCCTCCTGGACGCCTTTGCCTACCCTGACGGCAACGCCCGCCGACACAGCAACACCGCTGCCTACATTCACCCCAACCGTTCCGACCCCGGTTAGCCCGACAGCTATCCCGCCAACGGCTACTATCAACATTGATTCTGCCAAAAGTGGTCTTGTGCGTTATGGGGATACGGTAGAGGGGTTTATTGATTCCGAACGAAGCGTGACGCGCTGGAAGTTCTTCGGGCAGATTGGCGATAGAATCCAGATCATGATGATGACGACCAGTGGATCGCTTGTGCCATTGGTGCGCATCCTGGACTCGAAGGGCGCGTTTATCGACTGGAACGATAATGGCGGGGTACTCCTGTCTGTACCGCTTCCGCGTGACGATGAATATACCATTGTGGCAGCGCGGCGAAATCTGGAAAATGGGGATTCGTCTGGCAGCTATGTCCTGAACGTACAGCTATTGCAGGCAGGCGAACGTCCAACGCTGACGCCGACATTTACCTATACGCCAACCGCCGTTCCAACCGCCATACCGACACTGACGGTTACGCCAAGCGCGACGCCAGTGCGCACGCTTTTCTATGGCGCTCCGGCTGCGGGCTATCTCCCGAAACTGGAAGCGGTAGATCAGTGGGTATTCGAGGGCGCGGCAAACGATACGGTTACGATTCAGGCCGAATCGCTCATTTCCAGAGATCGGCGGTTTTCGCTGATCCTGAAAGGACCGGGACTTCCCGCAGAGGGCGAAACCGCACCACAGGGCATTTTGAGCGGCGTCGCACTCCCATCCAGCGGAACCTTCACCGTGCTGGTGAGCGCGCAAACCGGGCAATATAAAATCACGGTAACGCGATCCGAAACGGGCGCATCTACACCCCTGCCAGACGGGTTCATTCGCTATAACGAAGCGCCGATCAGGGGGGCGCTCAATGACAATACGCCGCAGGTGTTCAAGACGTTCTATGGACATGCAGGCGATGTGATCACGATCTCGCTGTCTCGTACTACAGACAATCTTGATCCGACGCTGGAACTGTTTGCCCCGGATGGTCAATCGCTGGTAACAGCGGACGACGGCGGTGGCGGCTATAACGCGCTAATCAAAGACTATCACCTGCCCGCCGACGGGGTGTATCGCGTCAAATTGGGGCGTTATACAGGTCGGGTCAGTGGCGGGAGCTATCAGTTCTCCCTATCGCTTGCGCCGCTTTCCATTCCTGCTATTGGCGTCTATCCTGTCCCCGCGTTTGCCCGCAGCGGACGCCTGATTAACTACGGCGATACAATCAACAGCCATCTGGATGCGTCGCAGACACAAAGTTACAGCTTCATGGGGCGCGTTGGTGATACCGTCAAAATCTTCGTCCAGCGCAAATCTGGCGATCTGGAGCCAACCTTGCAACTGGTGGATAACACTACCGGACAAGTGCTTGAGGCAAGTAGCCCGGACGGACGCAACAACGATAGCGAATCAATCTCGGAGCCGCTGCCACACTTCGG